>CACZOZ010000276.1:0-5093 GCA_902782865.1 uncultured Eubacteriales bacterium | reverse complement strand
GTGAAAGCAAGCCGAAGGCGCAGCTCGAACGGCTGCAGCTTACTGCTGACCGCGTACGGACCGGGAAGGATCTGTTCTGAAGCTTGAACAAATACCTTGGGGCCATGCAGGCACTCCGCGTTTTTCCCCTGGTCGCCGCGTCCCTTCCCACGGTGTCCTGCCTGCCGCAGAACAGATCCCTCGCGTACGGATGCGCTCGGGATGACACTGTGCGAGGTAGGCCGTCCCGCGATGTGTATTGCCGCGGCCTGAAACAAAAACCTCATCCGGACGCACCTTTTGCGGCCGGATGAGGTCAAAAGAAAACCATATCAAATTTCTTCATTAGCCCGTCAGGGCGTCTTCATTAGCGCAGCGTCTTCATTAGCGAAGCGACTTCATTGGCCAGGGCCATGGCCCTGTCCGGCGCCACGCTCAACGCCTCATTCGATGGTGAGCACGTCCGCGAAGCCCGTCACGTTGAACACTTCCATCACGATCTCGCAGGGGTCCTTCACCTTCATGGTGCCGCCCCTTCCGGCCATGACGCGCTGGGCCTTGAGCAGCACCCGCAGCCCGGCGGAGGAGATGTATTCCACGTCTTTAAGGTCCATCACCATTTCGGTGACGCCCGCCACGGGCTTGTCGATCTCCGCCTCCAGTTCGGGCGCGGTCATGGTATCCAGGCGGCCCTCCAGCCTGAATATCAGGGTGCTCCCTTTGAATTCCCTGGTGATCTTCATCGCGTATTCCCCCACAGCGGCCCGCGTCGAACGCGCCGCTTTGTTTTATTTGAACTCCTTCACCACGGTCATATCCACGTTGTCCCCGCGGATACCGATCTTCACCCTGTCCGCCACGCGCCCCATGATGGACGCCTCGTAGCCGTCCCAGTCGGTGCCCGGCTTCTGGATCGGGTGATTGGGCAGGTCCCTGAGCAGGTCCTCCGGCAGATCGTACTCGGAATAGTCCGGCTCGGACAGCATGGCTTTCTCGAAGGCGTCCCTCAGCCGGCCCAGGACGCCCGAGGCGGCCGCGTTCCTCCGGGAGGTGGCGGCGGAGAGCAGCTGCTCCCGCTTTTCCCGGTCCATGATGGTCTGGGTCGAAAGGTGCAGATCGAACCGCATGCCCTCGCTCTCGATCCAGAAAGTGCCCTTCATATCGCCCGTCACGCTCCGGGCCATGCTCAGCAGCTCCTCGGTGAGCAGCTCCAGCTGCAGCGCGGGCTTCTTTTCCAGCTTCCTGTATTCGGCCGCCTTGCGGCACTCCCTCAGCGCGGCGGGAAAGCCCATGCCCTGATTGTTGATCGTGATCAGATCCGTTTTCATTTCAGATGTTCTCCTTCACGCGTATTGGTATCGTCATCGTCCCGGTCTTTCCTGAGGGCCCTGCGCCAGAGCGCCCAGGCGTACACGGCCACAGCCGCGCCGCACACGGCGAACAGCGCCGCGAAGAGGACCGCCGTGATCGGCGCCATGGAGCTGTCCGGAGCGTTGCGGCCCATGAACAGCTGATACGCCGTATAGATCAGGTACACGCCCACCGCGCCCAAAAGGCCGGATCTCAAACTGTCCCTGTCCATCTGTGCGCGATCCTTTCCGCGCGCCCGGATCACAGGATCAGGCGTGCTTTGATTTTTTGAACAGCCCCTTTACGGAATCGATCATACCCTTGAGGTTGTAGTTCTTCTTGCCCAGCACGTCGATGGCCACGGCGATCAGGAGCACCAGGCCCTTGACCACCTGCTGTGTGTTGGAGGAGATGCCCATGATGGACATGCCGTTGTTCAGCGTGCCCATGATCAGGGCGCCGATGAGCGCGCCGCCGATGGTGCCCGTGCCGCCGTAAGCGGAGGCGCCGCCGATGAAGCAGCTGGCGATGGCGTCCATCTCAAAGCTCTGGCCGGCCACGGGGCTGGAGCTGTTCAGGCGGGCGGAGAACACCAGGCCCGCGATGGCGGCGATGAAGCTCATGTTGGTGTAGGCCAGGAACATCATCCGCTTGGTCTTGACGCCGGACAGTTCAGCCGCCTTGCGGTTGCCGCCGATGGCGTACAGGTGGCGCCCCATGACGGTCTTCTGGGTGATGAAGTTGTACACCAGCAGCAGCAGGCCCAGGATGATCAGCACGGTGGGGATGCCCTTGTGCTGCGCCAGCTTCCAGAACACGGCGATGATGGCCGCGCTGATGATGACCATCTTGATCAGCATGCTGGGCAGCGGCTCGGTCTCATACCCCTTCTTTTTGCGGGTGGCGTTGTTCCTGAACTGCAGCACGATGTAGATCACCGCGATCACGGCGCCTGTGAGGATGCACAACAGGTTCAGCTTGCTCCCGAAGAGCTGTATGCCTCCCGACACGATATCCGGGATGAAGCCGGTGGACAGGGAGGTATAGGCCGCCGGGAAGGGCGCCAGGGTGAGGCCGTTGAGGATGAGCAGCGTGATGCCGCGGAACACCAGCATGCCGCTCAGGGTGCAGATGAAGGGGGGGATGCCCACATAGGCGATCCAGAAGCCCTGCCAGGCGCCCAGGCCGATGCCGATCAGCAGGCACAGCAGGATGCTCAGGTAGGGATCCCACTTCCAGGTGATGATGAACGTGCCGGCGCAGGCGCCCACCAGAGCCACCGTGGAGCCGACGCTCAGGTCGATGTTGCCGCCGGTCAGGATGCACAAAAGCATGCCGCAGGCCAGGATGACCACATAGGCGTTCTGGTTGATCAGGTTCGCGATGTTCATGGGCCGAAGCAGCGTGCCGTTGGTCAGCATCGTGAAGAAGATGATGATCACGATCAGGGCGATGAGCATGCTCATCTCCCTCATATTGCCTTTGAACAGTTTCTTTTTCATAGCTTACTTATCCCCCTCGGTATCGTTCCGGGACCCCGCGATGGCTTTGCTGCTGTCCCTCAGGATATAGCCCATGATCTCCTCCTGGGTCACAGTTCCGTCGTTTTGGAGCTCGGCGACCAGATGCCCTTCGTTCATCACGTAGATCCGGTCCGCCATGCCCAGCAGCTCCGGCAATTCTGAAGAGACCATCAGCACGGACTTGCCGCTCTCCACCATTTTGTTGATGATCTCGTAGATCTCGTATTTAGCGCCCACGTCCACGCCGCGGGTAGGCTCGTCCAGCATGAGGATGTCCGGCTCCGCGAAAAGGGACTTGGCCAGGAGCACCTTCTGCTGGTTGCCGCCGGACAGGTTGCCCACCAGCTGCTCGATGGACGGGGTCTTCACGCCCAGCTCCTGGCTGTACTGCTTGGCCTTGATGGTCTCCAGGTCCTGGTCGATGACGCCCCTCTGGGATATGAAGGCGGGCCTTGACAGGGAGCAGTTGTGCTTGATGCTGTCACTGATGATCAGGCCGTCGCCCTTGCGGTCCTCGGTGACATACATGATGCCGTGCTCGATGGCCGTGGGGATGTCGTGCAGGTGGATCTCCTTCCCGTCCAGGAACAGCTGCCCGGAGATCCGGTTGCCGTAGGCGTGCCCGAAAACGGACATGCACAGCTCGGTCCTGCCGGCGCCGATCAGGCCGGATACGCCCACGACCTCGCCCTTGCGCAGTGTCATGGACACATGATCGACCACCTTGCGCTCCGCGTACAGCGGGTGATACACGTTCCAGTCGCGGATCTCCAGGGAGACCTCGCCGATATGATGCTCCCGCTGGGGGAACCGGTTGGTCATCTCGCGGCCGACCATGCCTTTGATGATCCGCGGCTCGCTGATCTCGTCCCGGCCCTTGACCAGGGTCTCGATGGTCTTGCCGTCGCGGATGATGGTGATCTTGTCCGAGCAGTAGCTGATCTCGTTGAGCTTGTGGGAGATCAGGATGCTGGTGATGCCCTGGCCCTTGAAGCGGATCAGCATGTCCAGCAGGTTCCGGGCGTCCTGCTCGTTCAGGGAGGAAGTCGGCTCGTCCAGGATCAGGAGCTTCACGTTCTTGGCCAGCGCCTTGGCGATCTCCACCAGCTGCTGCTTGCCCACGCCGATGTCCTTGATCAGGGTGCGGGGGTTCTCGCTCAGGCCCACCATATTCAGGTACTTGGCGCATTCGGAATAGGTCCTGTCCCAGTCGATGACGCCTTTTTGCTTTTTCTGCTCGTTGCCCAGGAACATGTTCTCCGCGATGCTCAGATAGGGCACCAGCGCCAGCTCCTGGTGGATGATGACGATACCCAGTTTTTCGGAATCCTTGATGGTCTTGAAATGGCACTCCTCGCCCTGATAGATGATGCTGCCGTCGTAGGTCCCGTAAGGGTGGATCCCGCTGAGCACCTTCATCAGGGTGGATTTGCCGGCGCCGTTCTCTCCGCACAGGGCGTGGATCTCGCCTTCCTCGACCTGGATATTGACCTGGTCCAGCGCCTTGACGCCGGGAAAGACCTTGGTGATATTTCTCATTTCGAGGATCATATTGCCCAAGCGCGCTGCCTCCTTTGCAATAGTGATGGCCGGGCCCTGCTCAGAGCAGGCGTCCGCCCGGCGAAAAGATCCCGCGTTATACCAAAACCGGGGACGGACGAAGACCGTCCGTCCCCGGGGCGTTGCCTTACGGCCGCGCTGATCTTAGTCAGCCAGCTGATCGGCGGTGTAGTAGCCGGAGTCGAGCAGCAGCTCGGCGTAGTTGTTCACATCCGCGAACACGGGGGTGCAGTTGAAGGACGGCACGTCCATCACGCCGTTGGCGTAGGTGGCGTTGGTCTCGGGCACCTTGCCCTCCAGCAGGTCGCCGACCATCTTCACGGTCTGCTCCGCCAGCACGCGGGTATCCTTGAACACGGACATGGACTGCAGGCCCTTGATCATGTTCTTGGTGTTCGGCACGTCGCAGTCCTGACCGGTGATGATGGGCATATCTTCGAGCGCGATGCCGAAGGACACCAGGGAGTTGGTGACGCCCAGAGCGGTGGAGTCGTTGGAGCACAGGGCCACATCCAGCTTGGTGCCGTCAGAATAGTAGGCGGTCAGGATGTTGTCCATACGGGCCTGGGCGGTCTCGGACTTCCAGGCGGGAGTCGCGATCTGCTGGAAATCGGTCTGGCCGGACTTCACGACCAGCTTGCCGGCGTCGATGTAGGGCTGCAGCACGTCGATCGCGCCCTG
>CACZOZ010000275.1:0-2498 GCA_902782865.1 uncultured Eubacteriales bacterium | reverse complement strand
TCGTTGTCGCTCTTGCCCTTGGGGTCGAAATCGCTGCCGCCCTTGCCGCCGCCGATGGGCAGGCCCGTCAGGCTGTTTTTCAGGATCTGCTCCAGGCCCAGGAACTTCAGGATGCTCAGGTTCACCGACGGATGGAGGCGCAGGCCGCCCTTGTAGGGGCCGATGGCGCTGTTGTACTGCACGCGGTAGCCGCGGTTGACCCGGACCACGCCCTGGTCATCGATCCACGGCACCCGGAACAGGATGACCCTTTCGGGCTCCACGAACCGGTCCAGCAGGCCGGCCTTCTCATACTCCGGATGCTTGTCGAAGACGGGGGACAGGGTGCTCAGGATCTCCCAGGCCGCCTGGAGGAATTCCTTTTCGTAGGGGTTGCGCTGCTTGAGGCCTTCGTAGACGGATTGTACGTAGCTGTTCATGTGTCGTCCTCCTTATAATAGATCATCGGGGATCAGTGTAGCGAAATAATCTTCGGGCGTCTCGGCCCGGCGGATCAGGCTGAAGGAGCCGTCCTCCCTGAGGAGCACCTCGGCGCAGCGGAGCCTGCCGTTGTACTGGTAGCCCATGGCCAGGCCGTGAGCGCCGGTATCGTGGATCACCAGGATGTCTCCCTTTTCGATCTCGGGCAGCGGCCGGTCGACGGCGAACTTGTCGTTGTTCTCGCACAGGGCGCCGGTCACGTCGTAGACCTTCGTGTTCTCCCGGTCCCTCTTGCCCACGCAGTGGATGTGGTGGTACGCGCCGTACATGGCCGGCCGCATCAGGCACGCCGCCGTCGCGTCCACGCCCAGGTAGTCCTTGTAGATCTTCTTCTCGTGGATCACTTTCGTGACCAGCCAGCCGAAGGGACCCGTCATGTACCGGCCCATCTCCGCCCGGATGCCCGGGCCGGCAGGATCGGGACCGAAGGCGTGGATATACTCCTTTTGGATCCGCTCCCCGATCACGCCGATGTCCGCCGCCTGATCATCGGGCCGGTAGGGGATGCCCACGCCGCCGGACAGGTTGACATAGGAGAAGGCAAGGCCGCTCTCGTCCCGCAGGCGCCTGCCCAGGGCGAACAGCTCCCGGCTCAAAAGGGGATAGTAGTCCTCGGTCAGGCAGTTGCTGGCCAGGAGAGCGTGCACGCCGAAGGCCTTCACGCCGTGGGCCCTGAGCTTTAGGAGAGTGGACAGCATCTGGTCGACGGGCATGCCGTATTTGCTCTCGCCCGGCTGGCCCATGATGGCCGAGCCCACGCTCAGCTCGCCCCCGGGATTGTACCGGAGACAGACCTCTTCGGGCACCCTGCCCAGCCGGATCAGGGTATCGGCGTCGGTGGCGTCGTCCAGGTTGATGCAGCAGCCCCGGTCATAGGCTTCGGTGAGCTCGCTTGACGGCATGGCGTTGGCGCTGAACATGATCCTGCCGCCGGGCACGCCGGCCATGTCCGCCAGGCGCAGTTCGCACAGGGAGGAGCAGTCCAGCCCGCAGCCTTCCTCGCGGAAGATCTTCAGGATCCGGGGATTCGGCAGCGCCTTGACCGCGAAATACTCGATGAACTCCGGGGCCCAGGCGAAGGCGGCCTTCACCGTACGGATGCGGCGCCGGATCCCGGCCTCGTCATACAGATGGAACGGGGTCGAAAAACGCCCGCAGGCGTCGAGGAAGACGCGGTCGCTCAGGTCGAAATTCGGCATAGGATCTCCCTCACAAACAAAAATAGGCCTAAGGCCGATCGAATCATAACGCCCGGGACCGTGAAGATTCAAGAGCTCAGGGGAGAAAACACATTATAAAAACACTTTTCGCGCCGTTCCCGAGCGGCCGGAACAAAGTGATTTCCGGTTGCCAGCCGGCGCTCATCGATGATATGATGAGTAAAGCGCGATGAAGGAGGCACAGGATGAAAGCAATGGTCGACGAGGTCCGTCAGGAACTGACGGGGCACATCATCCCCTTCTGGCTGGGGCTCAGGGACGACCGCCGGGGCGGCTTTACCGGCCTGGTGGACGCGCGGCTCGTCCGGCATCCGGACGCGGACCGGGGCTGCATCCTCAACAGCCGGATCCTGTGGTTTTTTTCGGAGACATACCGCCTAAAAGGCGGGGATGAGCTTCTCGACGCCGCGAAACACGCTTACGCCATGCTCAAACGGATGACGGATACGGAGCGCGGCGGCGTCTTCTGGTCCCTCAGGGCGGACGGGGCGCCGGCGGATACCGCTAAATATACCTACTGCCAGGCCTTCGCCGTCTACGCGCTCGCGGCTTATCACCGGGCGTGCGGTGACGGGGAGGCCCTTCAAAGGGCGGACGCGCTCTTTGACGTGATCGAGGAAAGATGCCGGGACGACGGGGGATACCTTGAAGCCTTCGGCGCCGACTGGAGCCCCCGCGGGAACGTGATGCTCAGCGGGAACGGCGTGACGGCGGAAAGGACCATGAACACGCTGCTGCATGTCCTGGAGGCTTATACGGGCCTTTATGAGGCCGCCGGTGAGGAAAAAGTGCGCCGGA
>CACZOZ010000274.1:0-7453 GCA_902782865.1 uncultured Eubacteriales bacterium | reverse complement strand
TTCATCTTCCGCATCCGGGAATTCGAGCAGATGGAGATGGAGTTCTTCTGCCGCCCCGGCGAGGATCTGGAGTGGTTCACCTACTGGCGCTCCTTCTGCCGCGACTGGCTGCTGAAGCTGGGCATCAAAGAAGAGAACCTGCGCCTGCGGGACCACAGCCCCGAGGAACTGAGCTTCTATTCCAAGGCCACGACGGACTTTGAGTACCTGTTCCCCTTCGGCTGGGGCGAGCTGTGGGGCATCGCCGACCGCACCGACTATGACCTGACCAGGCATCAGGAAGTGTCCGGCGAGAACATGGAGTACATGGATCCCATCACCAACGAGAAGTTCATCCCCTACGTGGTGGAGCCCTCCCTTGGCGCGGACCGCATGGCCCTGGCTTTCCTGTGCAACGCCTATGATGAGGAACAGCTGGAGAACGACACCCGCACCGTGATGCACTTCCACCCGGCGCTGGCCCCCTTCAAGGCCGCCGTGCTGCCCCTGCAGAAGAACAAGCTGGGCGGCCTGGCCACCGAGATCTATACGGACCTGTGCAAGTACTTCACCGTGGACTACGACGAGACCGGCTCCATCGGCAAGCGTTACCGCCGCCAGGATGAGATCGGCACGCCCGTGTGCATCACCGTGGACTTTGAGACCGCCGAGAACGGCACCGTGACCGTGCGCGACAGGGACACCATGCAGCAGGAGCGCGTCGCCGTCAGCGATCTGAAGGCGATGATCGAGAAGATGCAGGAATTCTGATCTCCCCCCGCGGAATATCGAACGATCCATTACCGAAAAAAAACAGGGCCTTCCGGCGTTCTTTTCTCCGGAAGGTCCGTTTTTTACATATCAAAGAGCGGCGTCAGTCCCCGAAGGCGGATATCCTCCCGAGACCGTCTCCCATGGAAAGGACAGCCGCCGCGGTCTCCTCCAGGGCCGAAACACATTCCTCAGGGAGATCCTTTCCCTTCGGGGCGGCCTTCCCCCGGCGCCCGTGACGCGTAAGCCGCAGGAGGGCCTGAGCCTCACGGGCGGCGCTTCCCGGAGCCTCCCCCTGAGGATGCCAGCCCCCCAGGGCGGACTGGATGATATCCATGACGGAAAGGATGTGCCCCTCTGCCTGAGCGAGCTTCTCCCGGCCTCTCCGGCCGACAGGGCCGCAGGACCCTGCGGCTGACCTGAACCGGACAGCCTGGGCCCTCATGCGCTCCAGGGCCTCCGCCGTCCGGAGAAGATCCTCCGCCAGGGCCGTCTCCCGGGCCGTCAGTTCTCCCGCCATGACGGCGGTCAGGGCCCGCGCCAGTTCCCCGCCGACGGGGCAGGGAAGATCCTCGGGCCGCGCCGCGGGATGCCGGCGGGACGCGCCATCCCCCGTCACGTCCTCAAAAGCGGCCGCGAACTGTTCCCGCACGACGCCGGCGAACCGCAGTTCATCCCGGCGCAGCGCCTTCAGCGCGGCGGGGGGCATCTCTTTGAGCCGGGGATGCCAGGCGCTTTGGACAGCCGCGGAACCCTCCCGCTCCGGCATTTCAAGGGGCAGGCACAGGACCGCCAGGCTGATGAGGGAGCTCAGGAGGGAGAGCGCCGGATACAGCGCCGCCCGCAGGGATATCTCATCCAGCGGGACGTCAGGGGCGAGGAGCGCCGCCGAGGCGGCCGCCAGTCCCAGTCCCGAAAGGCCCGTCAGGGAAAGGAACAGGGCATAACGCCTTTCCGCCCGGGTCCCCCCGCGCGTCAGGGGCCTCAGGCTCTCCCCCAGAAGGCACCCCGCGAAGAGCAGGACAGCCCGGGCCGCCGTCAGGGGCACGGTGGAACAGACGATGAAAGCCCCCATCGCGCCGGCGGACTGGAACAGGAAGGCCAGGCACACGCAGATCACAAGACCCGGAACGGGGCTGTACAGGCTGTCGAGCACCGCGCGGGTGGAGGCGTCAAGGAACACATAGGGTTCACCGAGGCCCATGAGGGCCCTTCCCAGAGAGAACAGCGCCAGCCCGAGAGCCGCTCTGCCCCAGAGCGCGGACAGGCCGCTGTCCGCGGCCGTGAGGATCAGGGCGATGAAAAAAAGGACGCAGCCCGCTTCCGGCGGCAGCAGGACCGCCAGGGGCAGCATCACAAAGCCGCTCAGGGCGAGGCGCGCGCAAACACGCGGCGGAAGAAAGCCCGAAGCGAAATGCGCAAGAGCGATCTCACGGGCCGGCAGGCCCGACTGGGTCATAAAGCAGGCCAGCGCTCCCGCCCGACAGGCTTTCCGCCGCGCCGGCAGGGCCGCGGGCCCGAGGGCATGGACCCCCGCCGATGTGATCAGGCGCTGCCCCAGCACGAACAGGCAGAAGGCGGCCGCCCGGTAAAACCACGAAAGCAGGTGCATGTCAGCGTCTCCCCGCCGCGCGCCGCGCCCACGGCAGCGCTCCCCGGGCGCTCCGCCGCCTTCCGTTCCCTCTTCTCGGGGGCGTCCCCGGCAGTTTAAGAGGCGATATGAGCGGCTCCTCAAGGCCCGTGACCAGGTCCGGATAGCGGTCCGTCACCATCATGAAATAGGGGGCCGGCCCGCCTTCCGAATGGGGAGCGGTGAGCCGGTGGGCATCGCCGATGCACTGGACCATGGCCTTGAACCCCTCCACCGGCCCGTACTTCCCAAACAGGGCACGGACCGACCGGCGGCAGGCATCCAGGCGGGCAGGGGATATCTCCCTCTCCCCCGAAGCGGCCAGGTATCCGGCCTCACCGGCGGACCAGAGCCGGGCCAGGTACTGATCGCGTTTTTCCGTCAGGGCGCGCTTCAGCCCCGTCAGGAGACCCACTTCCTCCGTGACGGACGTCTCCTCCTTCTCCCGGGACAGGCATTCCAGCGCGGCGATGCTCATCAGCATGGCCTCGTCGGAGGTCTTCAGCCGGCATATGATCCCCAAAGCTTCCCTGAAAGCGGGCTTTTCCCAGTCAGGCCCGTACATCACCGCCCGGCCCTCGTCCGTCATCGGCAGCACGCGGCACTCGCCCAGGTGATACCGCGCCCCCACCCGGCAGATGAGGTCATCGCTGGACATGAAGTGGCACATGCACTCTTCCGCCGCGTCCTCCTTGCGCCGGTAGACCACCGAGGGCGAGGCGAAACCGATGCCCGAAAGATATCCGGGCCGCACGCCCCGCTCGATCAGGCGGCTCAAATAGATCTGCATGACCGCGGCGCCCTGGCTGTGGCCGGCGAAAAAGAGACGGAACCGGCTCCGGTCCCCTTTGCACTCGTCGATCACGTCCCGGAGGGTCAGGCTGTCACGGCCGCAGCGGACGGCCGCTTCGGGAAAGACGATCTTTTCCTCCGCTTCCTCGATCTCCCGCGTCAGGTTCAGAAAGCCCCGGTGCCAGCCCTCCTCGAACCGCACGTCGAAATTGGACACCCAGTCGTCCAGGCGCTTCAGGGTGCCCGTGAACCCGATCACCACCAGGGTATACTTCCCCCGGCCGGATGCCATGAACACCGCCTTGGTGTGATCGTTCTCATCGGGATGAAGGCTGCCCCTGAGCTGTGCGGCCGGGCTGGCGTAACGCATCCTGGCCTTCACCAGAAGATTCTGCGCCGCTCGGTTCAGGCTGTCCCTGAAAGTGGGACCGCCGCTGAAATCCAGGCCCGTCATGATCTCCGAATTGATGCGGCAGCTCAGATCGTCAAAGCCCTCCTCCTGGAAAGCCGTCAGATCCATACTGTAAGCCGCGGCCGCTACGGCATGCCCGAACACGGCCGCCTCCCGGCCGAAAGCCTGCCGGATGCCGTTCATATCAAATACGCTCGCCGGATCGCCGATCATCTGTCCCTCCGCCGCGCCGATGCGCGGAATCAAAACGCAAAACACGACAGATACAGCTTACCACAACGCGCCCTGTTTGAAAAGGGGATGGTCCCCGGCGGGCGGCTGTGCTATAATGCCGCCGTATCCGAAGCCCATCCCCGAAGCTCCAAGAAAAAAAACGCCGCAGAACATGCGGCGCTCATGGTGCCGGTGGTCGGGCTCGAACCGACACGGATGATTAGTCCAACGGATTTTGAGTCCGTCACGTCTGCCAATTCCATCACACCGGCGTGAAGTTCATTTTATCAATCGAACCAAGGGTTGTCAATATCCGATTTGCCGCCGATCCCGATTGGAGGGTGAATGTACATGAAAAGATCTTTGAGCTTCCTGGCCGCCCTGATCCTCCTGTCCTGCCTCACGGCCGGCTCCGCCCGGGCGGAGCTCGCGGACAGGATCCCGGAGGAGGTCCTCAGCAGCGGGGCGCCGGAGGGCACGGTGGAAAGGATCGCCTATGAGACGAGGGATTACCAGGGGAACGGGGATCCCATCACCAAGGAAGCCCTGGTCTATCTGCCCGCCGGGTATCCGGAGGGAGCGCCCTTTGACGTGCTGTACCTGCTGCACGGGGTGGGCGGCGACGAGACCGAATGGGGCTTCGAGGCCGGCAGCAACGGAAAAAAGATCGCCGACAGCCTGATCGCCTCCGGGCAGACGAAACGCACCATCATCGTGATGCCCAACGGCCGGTCCTGCAAAAACTTCAATGTATTCTCGGGGACTTCCCCCGCCTTTGACTATTTCGGCCGGGAACTGAGGAACGATCTCATCCCCTTCATCGACGGGCGGTATCCCACCTGGGGGCATGAAGCCCCGGAAGACCCGTCCGCCTCCCGGGATCACAGAGCCGTGGCGGGGCTGTCCATGGGCGCCAAGCAGGTGATCAACATCGGCCTGTGCGAGTGCGCGGATCTTTTCTCCGCCTTTGGGGCCTTTTCCGCTCCCCGCACCACCCTGCCGGCGGACAGGATCGCCGCGGCGCTGGAAGATTTCCCCGGCCTCGATTTCCGCTGCTTCTACTGCGTGTGCGGCACCTGGGACGAGAGCGCCTACTCCTCCTCCCGCGCCGCGGCGGCGCAATTGAATGAAAAGTGCCCCCGTTTCAACGAGGGCAACTGTTTCTGGCACGAGACGCCCGGCGGGCACAATTTCAGGGTGTGGGACCTGGGGCTGTACCAGTTCCTGCTCTTACTGGGCAGCTGCGGAGCCGAGTGACCCCGGCTCGGGGAGATTTTCACCGGCAAGGATCATCAGGTAGAGAGCTTTCATATCCTCATGGGTGCCGTCGTACTGCCGGCAGTCCGCGAAGCTGTCTTCCATAAGATCCTCACACACTTTCCTGGAGCGCTCCGAGATATTGTGGGACGTGGAAGAGGAAGCGCACATGGTCACATCCCAGGTGTCCAGGTTCGTCCTGTAGTAATCGGCGTTGTAGGTGATGCCCCGGTAGTCCCCGTAGATGCCGTCCAGCAGGTACAGTTTTCCCGTGAACCCCTCCTGAGCGAGATACACGGCCAGGGCCGTGGCGGGATAGCCGCCGGCGGAGTATCCGATCAGGATGACCTCATGCCCCTCCCGCGCCCAGGACAGCACCGTGTCCCGGATATCCGATATCACCTGATCGCTGGCCCGGGAGCACAGCTCGAAGCGGCCGTCCCCCTCGGGAATGAGGAGAGTGCCGTCCGAAGCGGAAAGGCCCTCGCAGTTCCGGGTGGCCTGGAAATAGTCCCCCGACCCCACGAAGAGCGCGTAGCGCCGGCCGCTATCCTCCCCGGCAGGGGGCTCAAGAAGGCACCGGGTCTGCCCTATCCTCACGATCTCGGCGGCGCAGGAGACCGTAAAAAGGGACAAAAGCATCACGGCCAGCAGGCATTTTTTAAGCATGGTCCTATCCTCACAGTCATCCCCGGGAACTGTCGGCCGGGGGCGGTCCGGGGATGTGTTCAAAAACATCGTCCGGTCGGCATCGCCTCGGTGTCCCTATCATACACCAAATATCCCCGCCTGCCTATATAAAAGATGATCCACGGTACAAATTCGCGGTTTTTTGACGGTTTTCCTTTACAAAATACGTTATAAAAGGGTATACTCCTTTTTAATCCGCCCGTGACCGCGGGCGTTCAAGCGTGTGAGGAGGCTTCCTTATGTCAGCACCCTACGATCCGGAACGAATCGAGACCAAATGGCAGAAATACTGGCTGGACAACAAGGCTTTCAAGGCCGGTGAAGACCGCAGCAAGCCCAAGTTCTACAGCCTGATCGAGTTCCCCTATCCCTCCGGGCAGGGGCTCCACGTGGGCCATCCCAGGCCCTATACCGCCCTGGACATCGTGGCCAGGAAGCGCCGCATGGAAGGCTACAACGTGCTGCACTGCATCGGCTGGGACGCTTTCGGCCTGCCCACGGAAAATTACGCCATCAAGAACCATATCCATCCCGCGAAGGTCACCCACGACAATATCGAGCATTTCCGCAAGCAGATCCAGCGCCTGGGCTTCTCCTTCGACTACGACCGGGAAGTGAACACCACCGATCCGGAGTACTACAAATGGACCCAGTGGATCTTCCTGCAGATGTTCAAGCGCGGCCTGGCCTACAAGACCGAGATGCCCATCAACTGGTGCACCAGCTGCAAGTGCGTGCTGGCCAACGAGGAGGTCGTGGACGGCGTGTGCGAGCGCTGCGGCAGCCCCGTGATCCACAAAGTGAAGAACCAGTGGATGCTCCGGATCACCGCCTACGCCCAGAAGCTTCTGGACGGCCTGGATCAGGTGGATTACATCGACCGGGTCAAGGTGCAGCAGAGGAACTGGATCGGCCGCAGCGAGGGCGCGGAAGTGGACTTCAGCCTGAAGGGCCGCGATGAGAAGATCCGCGTGTACACCACCCGGCCCGACACCCTCTTCGGCGCCACCTACATGGTGCTCTCCCCCGAGCATGAGCTGATCAGGCGCCTGGAGAAGGACATCACCAACATCGACGAGGTCAAAGCCTATCAGGCCGAGGCGGCCCGCAAGAGCGATTTTGAGCGCACCGAGATGAACAAGGACAAGACCGGCGTGCCCCTTAAGGGCATCGAGGCAGTCAATCCCGTCACCGGGAACACGATCCCCGTGTGGATCTCCGACTATGTACTGACCACCTACGGCACCGGCGCCATCATGGCCGTGCCGGCCCATGACGAAAGGGACTGGGACTTCGCCAAGAAGTTCGGCCTGCCCATCATCGAGGTGGTGGCGGGCAGCCCGGACGGTGTGGAGAACGCCGCCTACACCGACGTGGAAGAAGGCACCCTGGTGAACTCCGGCTTCCTCAACGGCCTGAGCGTCGCCGAGGCGAAGAAGGCCATCATCGCCTTCCTGGAAGAAAAGGGCCTGGGCGAGAAAAAGGTCAATTACAAGCTCCGTGACTGGGTGTTCGCGCGCCAGCGCTACTGGGGCGAGCCCATCCCGATCGTGCACTGCCCCCACTGCGGCATGGTGCCCCTGGATGAAAAAGACCTGCCCCTGCTGCTGCCCGACGTGGAGAGCTACGAGCTCACCGACGACGGCGAGAGCCCCCTGGCCTCCATCTCCGACTGGGTCAACACCACATGCCCCTGCTGCGGCGGCCCC
>CACZOZ010000273.1:0-3409 GCA_902782865.1 uncultured Eubacteriales bacterium | reverse complement strand
TTAAGAAGCTGTTCTCCTGAGATTATACCACTCCCCCGGGAAAGCGCGCAACGCCAACGGGGAAAGCGCGGCGCCGGGAGAGAGTTTTTTACATTTTCCTTCCTCCCGCGCCTGAAAAAAAAGGCCCCCGAAGGGGGGCCGGATCATCGGCAAAGCATGGCGGAAAGCTTAAGGGATACGAAGGATCTTCCCTGTCCTAGTCCAGCAGCGCCTGCATGTCCTTCAAAAGCGCCTTGTGGGCGGGAGAATCATAGGCCAGGTTGAACATGTTGTCCGCGTCGTAGGTGTAGGTGATGCGGCAGCAGAAGTACAGTACCAGTTCGGTGTCGTCGCCGAAGTTCTCCGCCATGGGAATGGGCGTGCCGAAGGGCATGCCGATCAGGCTCTTGAGCTCCTCCGGCTCATACCGGTCCAGATCCCGGATGGTGTCGAGGATCGTGAAGAACTCCAGATCCATCCGGATCTGGCGGCTGTCCAGCTTGTAGTCGACGGTGATCGCGCCGTCCCGGATATCCAGGGTGACGGTGCCCACGATGTACATGTTGCTGGCCACCAGTTCGTAGGTCTGCCTGCCGTCCCGGGACGCGTCAAAGGGCGTGTACATGTACCACTTGTCAGTCACATAGGGCGCGTACTCGTTGTCCCTCAGCCGGGGGCCGAAGGAGCACAGGGTGTTGCCCGCCATCACCACTATGGGGATCTCGTCGGACTGCACCTGGCCGCAGCGCTTGCAGGTCCTCTGCCGCAGGCCGGTCTGGTCCCGGGTGGCCTTCTTCACCACCACCCACGCGCCCCAGTCATGGCCCAGGGGATCGGTCGTGCGGGTCTCCTCCAGGCCGCATCTGGAGCAGGTGCGCTTTTCAAGGCCGCCCTTGGTGCAGGTAGCGGGGGTCACCACCACCCACGCGCCCCAGTTGTGGCCGGTGGCGGCGACGGTGCGGGTCTCCTTCTGGCCGCAGCCCCGGGTGCAGCTCCTCTCTTCCTCGCCGGCGGCGGTGCAGGTAGCGGCCTTGATCACGACCCAGCTGCCCCAGTTATGCCCCAGGGCCGGGATGACGCGCTTTTCCTGCAGTGTGCAGCGGGAGCAGGTGCGCACCTCCTCGCCGTCCTTGGTGCAGGTGGCCGCTTTGATGGTCGCCCAGGGGCTCCAGTCATGCCCCAGGGCCGCGGTGGTGCGCCGCTCCTGGATAGCGCACCGGGAGCAGGTGCTCACTTCCTCGCCCATGGTGGTGCAGGTGGCGGCCACGGTGGTGACCCATCCGCCCCAGTCATGGCCGAGAGCGGCGATATTCCGGGTCTCGACGACCACGCCGCACACGGTGCATTTTCTCACCTGCATGCCGTTGGCCGTACAGGTGGCGGCGGTGGTGGTGACCCAGTCGCCCGGGGTGTGGGCGGCCAGAGGGATGGTCTGGGTCTCGGTATGGTGCACGTTGTTCCTGCACACGCGGGTCTTCACGCCCGTGGATGTACAGGTGGCGGGCGTCGTGACCGCCCATTCTCCCCAGTCATGGCGGCTGGGATCGGAAGCGCCTTCTTTTTCTTCTTTCGTCGCGCCGCAGACGGAGCAGGTGTACCGGTAGATCGCCGGATGATCGCAGTTGGCGGCCTCCACAAGGACCTTATTGCCCCAGACGTGATCGCCCACGTGCTGGTCCGCCAGAGCCGCGGCACAGGCTCCCGCGATGATCAGGACGGCGGCCGTGATCACGAGGAGCTTCACGTATTTACGACTCATCGTTTATCCCTCCGTATCGAAGATCATTGACACGAAAATAATAAAACTGTTTTAAAGTTTTGTCAATATGTTGTGGATAGTTCAAACTATTAACACAATATTTTAATTATTCTGCAATCATTATCTATTTTTTCGCAATACAAAAGGCGGCAGCCCGCGAAGGACCGCCGCCCGATGCTTATGGGAAATGTTTATTTGTCGTAGCAGACCACCTGGGAGAAATCCGGGGCTTTCAGGCTGGCGCCGCCGATGAGGCCGCCGTCGATCTCCGGCTGGGCCATCAGGCCCTTGACGTTCTTCGGGTTCATGCTGCCGCCGTACTGGATCCTCACGGCATCGCTGACCGCGGCGCCGTAGCGGCCCTCCAGGGCCTTGCGGATCACGCCGATGGTCTCGTTGGCCTGCTCGTCGGTGGCGGTCAGGCCTGTGCCGATGGCCCACACCGGCTCGTAGGCGATGATGACCTTGCTGACCTCTTCGTCGGTCAGGCCGGTGAGCGCCACGAGGGTCTGATAGCTGACCAGGGGATCGGTGTAGCCCTTTTCACGCTGGTCTTTGGTCTCGCCCACGCAGATGATGGGGATGAGGCCGGCCTTCACGGCGGCCTTCACGCGCAGGTTGACGGTCTCGTCCGTCTCGCCGAAATAGGTCCTGCGCTCGCTGTGGCCGATGATCACGTATTCCGCGCCGGCTTCCAGGAGCATCTTCGCGCTCAGCTCGCCGGTATAGGCGCCGCTCTCCATGAAATGGACGTTCTGGGCGCCCACATGGATATTGCTGCCCTCGGCGGCCGCCTTCGCCGCGGCGATGTCCACCGCGGGGACGCACACGACCACTTCGGCCTTCGCGTCAGAGACCAGGGGCCTGAGCTCCTCCACCAGGGCCTTGGCCTCAGCGGGGGTCTTGTTCATTTTCCAGTTGCCGGCAATAACAGGTGTACGCATATTCGATCCGATCCTCCCATCAGTCCTTGTCGTCCAGAGCGGCGATGCCGGGCAGCTCCTTGCCCTCGAGGAATTCCAGGGAAGCGCCGCCGCCGGTGGACACGTGGGTCACCTTGTCGGCGAAGCCCATCTGGGTGATCGCGGCCGCGCTGTCGCCGCCGCCGATGATGGTGGTGCCGCCGTTATTGGCAACGGCCTCCGCGACGCAGCGGGTGCCGGCGGCGAAGGTGGGCATCTCGAACACGCCCACGGGGCCGTTCCACACGATGGTCTTGGCGCGGCGGATCTCGTTGACGAACAGTTCCCTGGTGACCGGGCCGATATCCAGGCCCTCAAAGCCGTCCGGGATCTCCTGGGAATGGACGGTGATGTGCAGGCAGTCATTGGCGAACCTGTCGCCGGCCTCGTTGTCCACGGGCAGCACGATGCGCACGCCCTTGTAAGCCGCCTTGGCCAGGATCTCCTTGGCCAGGTCCATCTTGTCGTCCTCGCACAGGGAGTTGCCGATCCGGCCGCCCATGGCCTTCTGGAAGGTATAGGCCATGCCGCCGCCGATGATGAGCACGTCCACCTTATTGAGCAGGTTGTTGATCACGTTGATCTTGTCGGACACCTTCGCGCCGCCCAGGATCGCCAGGAAGGGCCTGGCAGGATTCTCCAGCGCGCCGCCCATGACCCGCAGCTCCTTCTCGATCAGGTAGCCGGCCACGCTGGGCAGGTAGTGGGT
>CACZOZ010000272.1:0-2223 GCA_902782865.1 uncultured Eubacteriales bacterium | reverse complement strand
TGAACAGCGGCTCTCCCGTGACGCTCCCGAGGACCGCCATGGACAAAAGGGTGGGCATATCCCCTTCGCAGCCGCCGTAGACCCCCAAGCTGTTGAGGATGGACAGGCCCAGGCAGCCTGTGGTATGTACCGTGTCCAGCAGATCGAAACAGCGGACGGACACGCCGCACAGACCGTACCTTGTCACGATCCTCTGGAACGCCCCGTAGACGGCCAGGGCTTTCCCGATCTCGCCCCGATCGAACGCCTGCTGAAGGAAAAGCGCGGTATAGGCGTTCTCCTCGTACCTGTTTTGGCGGATCTCCTCCAGAAGTTCCTCCATGGGGATGGATATAAAGCCCAGTCCCAGCTTGTCCATGACCGTGTCCGGGGCGTAGTCGCTGGCGATCAGCCAGTCGGAAGGCCGGCCGACGCAGCCCAGTCTCTTACCGCGAAGGGCACGGATCTCACGCGCCACCTGAGCGATATCCCCGTGAAGGATCTCCCCGCTGCCGTGATGCTTCTTCAGGTAGCTCAGGATCTCCATGGACGCGGCCAGAGAATTCGACCCGCCGCTGGTGAGGATGTAGCAGTGCCTGTTTTTCAACTGATCGAACGCCTCCAGGAAGTATCCCTCGCTCCCGCCCGACGCCACGTACAGTAAAGCGAAGCTGCTTTCAAGATACCGCGTAAGATCCACGCGGCACAGTTCCTCGTTAAGGGCGCTCTGCAGCTGACTGATAAACTGTCCCTCCGCCGCCTGGGACAGAGGGCTTCGTATCTGATAGTATCCGATCATGGCTTTCCCGTCCTTTCATCCGTTATTTTGATCGGGGGGCTTTGATCCCATCGATCCCGTGAGCCGGCTCTATTCCTCATCCCCGGCCTTGAAGTTATAGATCGGCCTGATCCGGGATACGATCCGCGCCGTCGGCCCGATATTGGCGATGATCTCATCCATGGGCTTGTAGGCCATGGGCGATTCGTCCAGGGTCCCCTTGCTGACGCAGGTCGTGTAAATGCCCTTCATGGCGTCCCGGTAATCTTTCATGGAGATGGATGAACGGGCATCCGTTCTGGACATAAGCCGGCCGGCGCCGTGGGGCGCCGATTCGTTCCAGTCAGGATCTCCCCTGCCCTCGCAGATCAGAGCGCCGTCGCGCATGTTGATGGGGATCAGCAGGCGCTCACCGGCCATGGCCGAGACCGAGCCCTTCCGCAGGATCATGTGTTCCGTGTCGATGTAGTTATGGATCGTCTCGAACTGATCGACGGCATGGAGTTTACACTTCCTGAGGATGGTCTCGGTGATGATGCGGCGGTTCAAAGCCGCGTACCGCTGCATGATATGCATGTCGTGGATGTAATCGTCGAACAGGGGGCCCTCGCACCACGCCACTTCATAAGGCACCTGCACCTCGGGAACGGCGATCCCGGCCTGCCAAACGGGAAGCAGCCGGGAGAGCTCCTTTTCCCGGCCCTCATCCCTCATGCGCTGGATAAAAGCTTCCCGCCGGGCGGCGATCTCGGCTTTCCGTTTTTTCCCCAGGGAATTCAGGTCCTCATAAGCGGCCCTCTGGTAGTATTCCGCCACGTCCTTGCCGGGGCGGCGGGAGCCGGTGTGAACGACCAGCCAGATGCTGTCCTCCTCATCCCGATCCAGCTCCCAGAAGTGATTGCCGCCGCCCAGGGTGCCCAGGCTGAGAACGAATACTTCCGGGGAGACCCGGCAGCCGGGCTTGCCGAAACAGGCCAGGGCATCGGCGGACATCGTGCCCGCCAGGCTGTGCGGCTCCGGCCGCGTTTTCATCCCGGCAGGGATCTCCGCCTGGGAAACGCTGTCGAACTTCGGCAGATCGATCCGTTTTTCTTTCAGCTTCGTCGCCAGCATCCCGCAGCCGATATCGACGCCGACCAGATTGGGGATCACCTTGTCCCGTATGGTCATCGTCGTCCCGATCACGCACCCTGCCCCGGCGTGGCAGTCCGGCATGATCCGGATCCGGGAGCCCTCGACACAGGGCTGATCAAGCAGGTTGGTCACCTGCGCGGCCGTCGCCTGATCGCAGCGGTCCGTGAATATCTTCGCGGTGTTGAATCTGCCCTCGATCACGATCAAACTCATCACCCGCAGTCTCTGAAGGCTTTGGTCACAAGCCTTTAAGGATAAAGCGCCGTCCAGAACATGGACCCAAAGACGGTGCATACTATATTATTCTGCCGGACCGGTCAAACTCCTTCACC
>CACZOZ010000271.1:0-5209 GCA_902782865.1 uncultured Eubacteriales bacterium | reverse complement strand
GTGGAAAACGCCGTGCCCAGGATCACCGCCTCCGCGGCGGCTTCCTCCGGCTTTTCGGAGAACATGGACGCCTGTTCGGCGGGAGCCTCCCGGGGCTCTTCCTTCACGGGAGTCGCCTCTTCCACCCGGCCCGGAAAGAGGGTGAAGGCCGGAGCCGCGGCGCTGTCCCGGCGGAGGGTGCTGTCCCCGTCGAGGCCGGGGATCTTTTCATCCGGCAGGGCTTTTTCTTTGGGCGCGGCGTGATAAGGATGATCCTCCGCTTCCTTCATCACCACGGGCGCGCCGAATACAGGGCTCAACGGCCTTGAAGGCTCCTGACGGGACGGGGCTTCCTCCGCCTTCGGGAGCGCGCTCGTCCGGGTGATGATCCCGGCGGGCTTCGCGGGCACGCTTTCATCCTCCAGGAACACCGGGGGGATCTTGTCTTCCGCCTTCCGGTCCGCCGTCAGGGCGTCCGATACGATGTCCCGGACGGCCTGGCGCACCGCGGCCTCGTCCGCGAAACGGACCTCCCATTTGTTGGGATGCACGTTCACGTCCACCCGGTCGAAGGGGATCTCAAGGTGCAGGGCGCACAGGGGGAACCGGCCGATGGTGACCAGCTGGCGGCAGGCCTCCTCCACGGCGGAGGACAGTACGCCGCTGCGCAGGGTGCGCCCGTTGAGGAAGAAGAACTCCTGGCCCCGGTTGCCCCGGGAAGCGTCCCCCGTGCCCACCAGGCCCGACAGACGCACGCCCGCCTCAACGCCCTCCACCGGCGTCATCTGGCGCACCACCGCCAGAGGGAACACCGCCAGGGCCGCGTCCCTCAGGGAGCCGCTGCCCGGCGAGAAATACACGTTCCTGCCGTCGGATACGAACCGGAAGGAGATATCCGGCCGGCTGAGGATGAAGCGCTGCATGATCTCGGCCACGAAGGCGCCCTCCATGGCCGGTTTTTTCAGGAAATTCCTGCGCACGGGCGCGTTGAAAAACAGCTCGCGCACCTGGATGACCGTCCCTTCCGGGCAGGCGCACTCCCGGACCGAGAGCATCTGCCCGCCCTCGTTGACCGCTTCCACACCGGTCTCGGCCCCCTTGCGGCGGGTCTTCAGTGTCACCTTGGAGGCGGCGGCGATGGAGGAGAGCGCCTCGCCCCTGAAGCCCAGGGACGCGACGCCGTACAGGTCCTCCGCGGTGAATATCTTGCTGGTGGCGTGGCTCTTGAACGCCATGAGGATATCCTCCGGATAGATCCCGCAGCCGTTGTCGGTGACCCGGATCGCGGTCACGCCCCCGTCCCTGATATCCACGGTGACGGCGGTGGCGCCGGCGTCGATGCTGTTCTCCACCAGCTCCTTAACGGCGGCGGAGGGCCGCTCCACCACCTCTCCGGCGGCGATACGGCTGATGATCTCCTTTGACAGGGGACGAATGATTCCCTCGGGCATCTGTCGATCCTTTCCGGGGCCTCTCAGGCGCCCTCTTTTCGGGCTCTCTCAGGCAGGGCCCAGGCCAGCAGGAACAGGATCGCGCCCGCTCCGCAGAGCCTGCCGTATCCTTCCACGGAACGCACCGCGGGCGTGGACGCGCTGAGCCACTGCCCCAAACGGGCGTGGATGCTGCGCGCCACCTTGAGGATGCTGTTCCAGTCGGTGGGATCCTCGGGCATGAACTCGGTGAACACCTCCGCGTAGGCGAAGCCCGAACGGACGATGAGATACAAACAGGCGATCACGGCGCCGTACAGGATGACGCACCACAGCACGAACAGGACGGCCCGGGGGAAGAGGCGGTCAAAATAGACCTGTCTGCGCCTCTCTTTCAGATCGGCGGCCAGTTCCCGCGTTTTCCGGTTGATGGCCCGGACCACGGCGGGGATCCTGGTCAGGGCGAAAAAGATCCACAGGAACCTCAGGGGCGCCCTCGCGCGCATTTTTTCCTTGGGCAGGGAATAAGCGCTGCCGCCGGTGCCCATGGCCGACTCGGCCGTGGACTGGAACACCGCCAGGCCCCCGTTCCCCTTCATGCTGACCACCACGGTCTGGATATCCCCGGAGCGCACCTTGGCGATGGGCAGATAGACCACGCCCGACTGGCTGTCCAGGAAGCCCATGTCCTTCCGGACCACGCCCACCACGCGGTATTCCTCATCGCCGATGCTCACGGTCCTGTCCACGGCGTCCCTGACCCCGAACAGGGTGAAGGCGGCGCTCTCGTTCAGGATCACGCAGTCCCCGCCCTTTGAGATCTCCGTGTCGTCAAAGTAGCGCCCGAACATGAGACGCGTGTGGTACACGTCAAAATAGCCCCTGCCCGCGCCGATCATGGTCACGGTATCCGTGCGATCCCTCTCCCCGCTCAGGGCCAGGCTGTCCTTGAGCACATGGATGGACACGCTCTCGGTGCGGTATGACTCCCGAAGATCGTCGAAGGCCTCCAGGAGCTCATTCTGGGTGTGCCCCTCATCGTCGGTCCTGATCTGGGGAGCGTGAGCGTAATCGATGACGTATTCCAGCACGTCCGGCGCCTGAAGGACGCGGATGAAGCCCCACAGGGCCAGGGCCGCGGCCGCGGCGCACAGGATATAGAAGAATGCGGTTTTTCTTTTCAGGCTCATTGCAGATACTCCATCACCCGGCTGCCGTCGGACAGCTCCCTGTCCTCCATGTAGGCGACCTGGCTGTAGCTGAGTTCCTCCCGCACGGCCGAGGTGCCGTCCGCCTCCGCGATCACGGTGACGGACACCTTCTCCACCTTCATGGTCTTGCTGCCCACGGCGGCCTGGTCGGTATGGATCACGTAGACATACCGGTCCCCTTCCGCGCCGTGGACCGCCGAAGAGGGCACCAGGGAAGCGTTGGAGGCCACCTCCATGCTCACCTTCACGCTGATCTCGGCGCTGCTCATGGCGTACAGGGAACCGAAGCCCGTGACCACATCGTCATCGTCCCTGAGATTGATCAGCGCCACCTGGTTCCCGTCCCGGTTCATCTCAACGCCGGCCACCTTGGCCTTCTGGCTGCCCCAGTGGGGCGTGGAGATCGACACGGTGTTGCCCTTGGTGATGTTCAGGTCGCTGTCCGTGATCTCGCAGGCGATCTGGGGATTCCCCCCCTCGGTGGTCATGACGCACAGGGCGGAGATCCCGTCGTAGCTGTCCCCGGTCTTCACCGGCACCTCCACGATATAGCCCGCGTGGGGCGCGGTGACCTGGGCGATGGCCGCGTTGCTGATCTCGAAGTCCTCCAGGGCCTTTTCCGCCTGGGCCACCTTGTCCTCCATCTGCTTTTTGCTGATGATCTGGGACCAGACTTCCTCGTCGATATTGTACCGGCTCGCGTCCTGGAACGCCCGGCGGGCCGAATCCAGGGCGGCCGACGCCGCGCGGACCTTTTCAAGGATGCCGCGCTCCTCCTCGTCCAGCGCCGTTTCGTCCGTGACGTTCAACAGGTTTTTCACCGCCGCGTCACGCCTGGCCTCCGCCTCCTGAAGGATCGCGTCCTGCAGGGCGTAATAGGCCTTCGCGTAGCTCTCCTCCCGGCTGTTGAGGCGGATCTCGCCGTTCTTGCGCTCGAACTCCAGCTGCTCCTCCAGGGCGTCGGTGTACGCGTCCAGAAGGTTTTTGCGCTTGCCCGCCGGGTCCTGATAGCTCATGGCGAACATGGGCGTCCCCGCCTCCACCCGGTCCCCGGCGCGGACATACACCTGGGTGATCAGGCAGGTCTCCCCGCCGCTGAGAGGGAAATAAAAATCCTCATTGTCGGAATACTGCAGCTTGCCCGTCAGGGACACGCTGCGGTTGAGCTTGCCGTTTTTCACCGAAGCCACGCGGACCTTGGGGGTGAGGATGTTCTGCACCGTGCCGGAAAACACCATGCACACGGCCACCACAGCCACCAGGATGATCAGGGCCTTTACCGCTAACCGACGATTTTTCATACCATCGCTCCTCAGGATACCGATCTTAAAAAATTGATCTGTTATTTCAGCTCCGTCAGCTGGATGCCGGACACGATGTCGTCCAGGAAGAACAGGAACACGAACAGGGCCGGCAGGATGTACAGCGCCGCTCCGGCGAACTCCACGCCCGTGGGATTGGTGATCAGTTGATTGAACACCACGCTCAGGGGGTGCAGATCCTCCCGCTTGCTCAGGAAGGTCAGCGGCTGCTCCACCATGTTCCACACATCGGCGAAGCTCAGGGCCGCCGCCGCGCCGATCACGGGCCGGCACACGGGCAGCACGATATGGAAATAGCACCGGATCGTGCCCGCCCCGTCCAGCTGGGCCGCGTCGTACAGCTCCCGGGGCACGGACACCATGTACTGGCGGCACAGGAACACGTAAAAGGGATTGAACCACATGGGCAGGATCACCGCCCACACGGTATTGAGCAGGTTCATCTCCCGCAGGATCAGCACATTGGGCACCATGGTGACCTGAAAGGGCAGGAGCATCAGCATCAGCAGGCTGAAAAAGATCACGTTCCGGCCCCGGAACCTGAAGGCGCTCAGGGCATAGGCCATGGCCGGCACCACGGCGGCCTCCCCCAGGAGCACCGCGGAGGTGTAGAAAATGCTCAGCCAGAACCGGCGCAGGATGGCCGTGTCCTGGATCAGGATGGACCAGTACTGCCCGATGGAGAAGGTGCGCGGGCTCAGGAGCACTTCCATCCACTTGTCATCGCTCAGGGAGCCGCGGGTGGCCAGGTACGCCTTGATCTCCGCCTGGGAAAAGAAGGAGTAGAAGAAGGTGAGCGCCAGGGGCGCCAGGAGCAGGATGGCCAGGATGAACAGCGCCGCGCGCAGGAACAGTTTGCTGTTTTTGATCCGTGCCGCCGTCTTCACGCGCCGGTCCCCCCCTCCAGGCTCTTCATGGTCTTCATCTGGACCAGGAACAGCACACCGAACAGGGCGAAGACCAGGACAGCGAAGATGTAGGCCGCGGTGGTCACGTTCTGGTAGTTCAAATTGGCGTACATGTTGTTCATGTAGTTCTGCAGGGTGTACATCTCATACCCCGGGTAGGCGCCGCCGATAAAGTAGATCTCCTTGAAGATCTTGAAGGCGTTCACCCACTCCAGGATCATCACCAGGAAGCCCGTGGGCAGCACCTGGGGCAGCGTGACCGACAGGGCGATCCGCACGAAGGACGCGCCCTCCAGGACGGCGTACTCATACAGGGCCGCCGGCACGGTCTGCATCGCGGAAAGGAAGATCACCACGGC
>CACZOZ010000270.1:0-2709 GCA_902782865.1 uncultured Eubacteriales bacterium | reverse complement strand
CGAGAAAGGCCGGGTGGTGAACGGCGATCAGATCATGTTCGTCTGCGGCAAGCACATGCGGGAAGAAGGCCGGCTGGACGGTGACACAATCGTCACGACGATCATGTCCAATATGGGCCTGTACAAAGCCTGCGACGCGATCGGGATCCACACCGAGAAGACGGCTGTGGGCGACAAGTATGTGGCAGAGAACATGATGGCGAACGGCTATGTACTGGGCGGCGAGCAGTCCGGGCATGTCATCTTCGGGAAATACGCCACGACCGGTGACGGCATCCTGACCAGCCTCATGGTGATGATGACCATGCTGGACAAGAAGATGCCGCTCTCGATGCTGGCTGATGAGATGAAGATGTATCCGCAGTGCCTGAAGAACGTCAGGGTCAAGAGCAAACCGGAAGCGCGGAACGATCCGGATGTCCAGGCGGCGGTGAAGGCCGCTGCGGACGCGCTGGGGGAAAGCGGACGGATCCTTGTGCGTGAATCCGGCACGGAGCCGAAGATCCGCGTGATGGTCGAGGCGGAAAGCGATGAGATCTGCGAGAAGTATGTGGACAGCGTTATCGAAGTGATCAAAGCAAAGGGCCATATCGAATAAAAAAAGTGAGCCGCAGAGAGCCGGAGCTGACTTCCGGCTCTCTTTCATTTTGCGCTGGCGGTCCGGTTTTTCCTTACACAGGCAGGAAAGCGCGCCGCGGCGGCGAATAAGCAGATGATCATCCGCCGGGCATGTGACCGGCGGCAGGGAAGGGACGGGATGCGCTGTGAAGGACAAACTGGCAGGATCCATCGTGAGGGCGGGTTTCCGCCTGCCGGCGGTGATCCTGCTCATCGCGGTCCTGTGCGCGGCGCTCATCGGGAAGACCAACATCAATTTCGACCTGAACCGCTACCTGTCCGATGACACGATGACCAAACGGGCCCTGAAGGTGATGGAGGAGGAGTTCGGCACCACGGAGCAGCTTCGCGTGATGTTCACGGACATTTCACCGGAGCGGCTGGATGGATATATCGCCGAGATGAACAGGATGCCGGAGGTGCTCCTGGCGGCCCATGATCCCGACGACGTCCTCTCATCGGGCGGGCACACTTACCGCCTTGTGACCGTCACCCTCACGGAGGATGATCCGGCCGCTGCGGTGATGAAGCTGAGGGATTCTTTCCGGGAGGCGGACTGCCGGGTGGGCGGCTCCGCGGCAGCCCAGCTGGATATCCAGCGCAGTGTGGGGGATGAGATGATCGCCGCCACCGCCCTGGCCGTGGCCGTGGTGCTGGCGGTGCTCCTGGCCGCCACCCGGTCCTGGCTGGAACCGGCGGTACTGCTGATGGTGTTCGCGGTGAGCATCGTGATCAATATGGGCACCAATCTCATCTTCCCGGACGTGAGTTTCATCACCTTCGCCGTCAGCGCCATATTGCAGCTGGCCTTGTCCATCGACTACGCAATCATGCTTTTGAACACTTACGACGCTGTCCTGGATGAGGGCAGCACCGCCCGGGAGGCCATGGCCCGCGCCCTTTCCGAGTGCTTCATGCGCATCGCCTCCAGCGCCCTGACCACCGTGGCGGGCCTCATGAGCCTTATATTCATGAGCTTCACCATCGGGTTCGACATCGGGATGGTGCTCTCCAAGGGCATCCTGATCAGCATGCTGTGCGTGTTCCTGATGATGCCCGGCACTGTGCTTCTTTTGGACAAGCCTCTTAAAAAGACCCGGCACCGTCCCGTGCGCCTGGGTACCGGCGGCCTTTCCGGGCTGATCCTTCGCTTCCGCGGGATCCTGGCGGCCGTGCTGGTGCTCGCGGTGCTCTTCGGCCTGTATCTCAACACCCAAAACACTTACAGTTTCACGGCCGCGGAGGGCGGCCGGGGAAGCGATACGGCCTTCATCAACGAGCGCTTCGGCGTGGCATCGCCCCTGGTGATCCTGGTGCCCGGCGGCCGGGAGGATGAAGACTACGCCAGGCAGCGGGATCTGGCGGACCGCCTCAGGGCCATTAAGCGTGCTGACGGATCCGCCGCCCTGGGGAACGTGAACGCCATGGTGACCACCGGGGCCGAGGCGCTCAAATACTACACACCCAAGGACGTGGCGGATCTCACGGGGCAGAGCCCGGCGGTGGTCAGCCTGTTTTTCCTGGCCCAGGGCTTCGGCGGTCAGGTGCGTGCCGACCGGCTGCTGGACGCGGCGGGGGATCTGACGGGGGACGGCACGGTGGCCGCGCTCACCGAACAGCTCACCATGGCGCGGAAGGCTTTCGAGGGCCCCCGATACGCCCGCATGCTCGTGGAACCGGAAGCGGCCCCCGGGGATGAGGATTTCAACAGCGTGATGGAAAGCGTGCTCGCTCAGGCGGAAGCGGTGTACGGGAATGATTTTTATGTGACGGGCATTCCCATGTCCGTTTACGACATCTCCCATGCCTTTAAAGGGGACTTGAGGCGGGTGAACCTGATCACCCTGCTGGCCATCCTGCTGATCGTCACCGTGTCCTTCAGGGCAGTCAAGGTGCCGCTTATGCTGGTATTCGTCATCGAGGGCGCCATCTGGATCACCATGGGCGTTTCCACACTCATGGGTGAGCCGGTGTTCTTCATCTCCTATCTGATCTGCCTGTCCATCCAGATGGGCGCCACCATCGATTACGGCATCCTGATGTGCGACCAGTACCGCTCTCTGCGCCGCGCGGGCGCGGAGAAGGAAGCGG
>CACZOZ010000269.1:0-3282 GCA_902782865.1 uncultured Eubacteriales bacterium | reverse complement strand
GCGGCTTCATTGCGCCTATAGCGCCCATGGCGCACGGGCGGCTTCATTGCGCCTATAGCGCCCATGGCGCACGGGCGGCTTCATTGGCCATATGCCTGTCCTTGTCCCCATGCCCGTGCCCATAAGCGCCCGATCTCCTCCGCTTCCCCGTCCGTCAGGCGCTTCTGGGAAGGGTGCCTCGTGCTTTGGTCCGCCCGGGCGCCGGTGGTGCGCCACTCGCCGCAGCGGGCGGTGACCACCCGGTCCTCGTCCCAGTCGCAGAAACCCTCCGGGGCCACATGCTCATCCATCTCGCACTCCAGGAACACCGTGGCCGCGCCTTTTCGCCAGGGCCGCCCCAGGTATCCCTCCCCGGGCGCGCAGGCCCCGGTGAGACGGCAGCGGTGGAACACGAAGCCGAAGGGCTGCATAGGGTGCGTGTTCGCGGCGGTGTAATACCCGCCCCGCTCGTTCATGAAAAGCACGCAGCCCTCGAACCAGGCGCGGTAGCAGCCGAAGATGAAGTCCACGTCCCCCCGGATCGTGCAGTCCTCAAAGACCTGGCGGCTCGAGGTATTCGGGCCGTCCTGCACCAGGGGATGAGCTTCCGCGCATCCCCGCCGGGAGCCGATGTCCCGGATCACGTCCGGATCCCGCAGGGGCCCCACATACAGTGTGTCCTGATGGGCGATGAAGCGGCATCCCCGCCACACGCCCCGGTCCCCCGCGGCGTAGACCGCCACGGCCTGGCCCACCACCCGGCCGTCCCCGGCGTCGTTGACCACCGTGATATCATCCACCTCGATGTCCCGCCCCGTGGTCATAAGCGTGGCAGACAGGAAGGTGGTCTTTTCCGTGCCGTCCTCATAGGTGTCCTTGGCGCAGGCGTTCCACGAGATCACGGTGGACAGCGCGTCCTGACCGAAAAGGCGCACGTTATCCCGGTGGATCACCACCTTCTCCCGGTATTCCCCGGGCCTGACCATGATCTCCCTCGGGGCTCCGTCACACTTTTCCGGCAGGGAATCCACCGCCTCCTGGATGGTGGTAAAGTCCCCGCTGCCGTCCTTGGCCACAATGATCATATCATCACTCCTTTATCCTGCCGGTCGTCACGCCGTCATAGTCATCCGTCAGCGGGTCATGGGACCGGAAGCACTGCACCGTCGCGGTATCCCCTTTGAGGCACAGCAGCATCTCGAACCCGCAGGGGGATACGCCCACGGCGTGACAGCGCAGGCGCAGCTGCCCCGGGTCCGTCCATCCCGCGGTGATGACGGCGGGCTCCTCCGGCTTTCCCGGCCACGGGGCCTCCAGATACCCCCCGGGGATGAACGGGATCTCCCCCACCGATCCCTCCCGCTCCAGGATCAGTAAGTTCTCCTTAAGGGTGAGGGAGCGAAGACGCAGGGGATCCCCTTCCGGGAAAACAAAGGGTCCGGCGGACAGGACACGGCTCTTAGGACAGTCCGGCAGGGTGCGCACCGTCAGGGAGAAGGTCTCCGGCGCCATGTCCTCCGTATCCGCATAGGGGATCACCTCCTCAAAGAACGCGTCATAGATCTTCTGCACCCCGCATGGATCCAGCCGCGTGTCCGCGATGGTCGTCAGGAGCGTTTCCTTTTCCGGGCAGGCGATCACCATCTGCCCGCCCATGCCGTACATGGACCAGCCGTTCCGGGTCTGCCAGCACTGCCAGCCATAGCCGTATCGCTCCTCATCGGCGCCGCGCTGCCAGGTGCCGATCTGCCGGCGGGTCATTTCCCGCAGATACCAGGCAGGCACCAGGCTGCGGCCCCCGTCCATAAGGCAGAGGGCCACCCGATCAAGGTCCCGCAGGCTCATGCACAGTCCTGTGCCGCCCTGACAGCAACCGGAGGGATCCCTGAGCCAGAAGCGCTCGTCCCTCAGGCCCAGAGGCGTGAAAAGCCGCTCCTCCAGGAAGTCCATCACCTCCGCGCCGCTCGCCCGGCGCACCAGCGCCGCCAGCACCTGGGACGCCCCGGTGTCATAGTGGAACACTGTGCCGGGCTCATGGCTCGGCTGCCCGCAGAAGAAGGGCCGCGTCCAGTCCTGATCCTCCCGTTCCCGATAGGCCGTCTGACTGTAGCAGGTGGCCATCCGCAGCATGTCCCGGACGGTCTGCCGCAGAACGCGCCCGTCCGGGCGATCCGGCAGCAGGTCCGGAAAATAATCCGTCACAGGCCGGTCCAGGTCCAGCTTTCCCGCGTCCGCCAGCATGCCGACGGCCAGGCCGGTCATGGTCTTGCTGACGGAATATGTGCGGTGGGGCTGTCCCTCTTTAAAGGGGCTGTAATACGCCCCGGCCTTCAGGCTCCCCCGCACGGTCAAAAGGAAGCCGTGCATGTTCACGTCCCCCCGGTCAAGGCGCTGTATCATGGACAGTACGCGGTCCCTCAGCATTTCTTTAGCCCTCCTGCAGCTGTTCATCCCTATTATACATGACTTGGGGCCGCCCGCAAAGGGCAGCCCCAGTCAGATGTGCGCGCGTTATTCCATTACTTGGTAGCGGAGGCGAACCGGTCATACTGGGCCTGACGGACCTTCAGCATCTCGCCGATCTGCATGCTCTCCAGGGTGGAGATGTAGGCATCGAAGTCACCTTCCAGGTTCTTGGTTCCGGTGATGAAGGCGATGGCGTTCTCATCCACGTAGGTCTGGATATCCACCTGGTACATGCCGGAGATCTCGGCTTCCTCTTCGGTGGAGTAGACTTCCGGATAGGGCGCGCGGATGTAGGGCTCTTCAAAGTCGCGGTCGTTCTGCACATGCCAGGGAGCGAGCAGCACATCCGTGGCGGGAACGGACTGCTGGGAGGGCATGTTCGGGGCATTGATGCCCAGGCCCTGGTACCAGATGGTGTCCTCGGTGCAGCGCGGCAGGAAGTGACGCACACCGTCCGCGTCCACTTCATAGGTCAGGCCTTCCATGCCCCAGACATACAGGTCCTGGGCCTCATCGCTCATGGCGTAATCCAGGAATTTGATGGCCAGTTCCTTGTTGGCGCTCTTGGCGTTGATGCCGAAGATATTGCTGATGGGGTTGCGGCCGATGTAGGCGCCCGCGTACTCACCGGACAGCGGGGCGGCGCCGGCGATCACGCCCTTGGAAGAGTCAGCCTTGTAGCTCTCGTACTGCGCGCTGTACAGGGTGCTCATCTGCCAGGAGAAATCGAAGGTCACGCCGGTGGTGTCATTGGCGCAGCGGGCCACGATCTGGTCGCGGTCCAGGGAGGCGAATTCCTGCTCCAGCAGGCCTTCGTTGTACAGGCCGTTGAGGAAG
>CACZOZ010000268.1:0-7480 GCA_902782865.1 uncultured Eubacteriales bacterium | reverse complement strand
TATAAGTGATCGTTGTTCCTTACGCTTTTTTGAGCTCATCCAGATATTTCACCGCGCTCAGGGCCGCCACATTGCCCTGGCCCGCGGCCCGGATGTACTGGTACGGCCTTCCGGTCACGTCGCCGCAGGCGAAGAGCCCGGGCAGATTGGTGGCCATGTCGGGGGAGACCTTCACGTGGCTGCCGTCCATCTCAAGCCCCGGCACCAGCCGGTCCGGCCCCACGGCGTCCCGCAGCACGAAGGAGCCGTCATAGGCGTATTCGCCCGCGTTCGTTTTGATCAGCACGCGGCCGTCCCGCCTTTCGATGCCGGTGACGGTCTCGTTCCTCACGTTGACGCTCTCCCTCAGGGCGGGGGCCTGCCTGTACATGGGGAAATAGTCCACCCGGGCGGCCACCTCGCTCAGGAAATCCGCTTCCTCTTCCTGGGACGGGCTGTAGCCCACCACGGCCACCTCCCGGCCCCGGTACAGCGCCGCGTCGCAGGTGGCGCAGTAGCTCACGCCCCGCCCCACCAGGGCGTCCTCGCCGGGCAGGGTCTTCCCCTGGAACACGCCCGTGGCCAGGATCACGGTCGTCGCCTCGATCATGTCCTTCCCCTGGAGGGCGAAGTAGGATCCCATAGTGTACACCGTGCCGATCCTTTCCTCGGTGACCCGGATGTCCAGGCTGTCCAGATGGGCTTTCATCCTCTCCGCCAGCTCCTGTCCGCTGATGCCGGGCAGGCCGGGATAGTTGAGGATCTTTTCCGCCCGGGTCATTTTCGCGCTCAGGGCGCCGCTGCCCAGGAGGATCACGTTTTTGTTCCGGATCTTCAGGGTGATGGCCGCGCTCACGCCGCCGGGGCCCGTTCCGATGATCGCCGCGTCATACCGCATATTCCTGCCTCCTTATAACAGTGACTCGATGAAGGCTTCCACATCCTTCATGTCCGCCGTGGGCTCGAACCGGGCCCGCACCTCGCCCTGCCTGTCCACGACGAATTTGGTGAAATTCCAGCGGATCGCCGGGTCGTCCTTCGGGATCCTCCGGAGCATCAGGCTCATCAGGCCCGCCTTCGCGCCCTTCCCGAAGCCCTCGAACCCCTTCTGTTCCTTCAGCCAGGTGTACAGCGGCAGCTCGCCCTCGCCGTTCACCAGGCTCTTTTTCATCTGCGGGAACCGCGTATCGTAGTGCAGGGTGCAGAACTCGCGGATCTGCTCATCCGTGCCCGGCGCCTGATCCCTGAACTGGCTGCAGGGGATGTCCAGGATCTCCAGGCCCCGGTCGTGGTACTTTTCATACATCGCTTCCAGATCCCTGTACTGGGGCGTGAAACCGCAGCCCGTGGCCGTGTTCACCACCAGCACCACCCTGCCCCGGAAGTCTTCCAGGCTCTTCTCGCTGCCGTCCGGCGCGGGGACCTTCATATCGTAAAAACTCATGGGCCGCCTCCTTTGATTTGGTACAATTACATTTTATACAATATTTTTGTTTTGTCAAGCATTTTTTTGCGCTGTTTTTCCTTGCGCTATCGCCCGAACGGGTTTACAATCCTGTACAGGAAATGACCGGCCGCTCGGCCGGACGAACATGGAGGTCCCCTTGCTCAGGATCCATTCCGTCACCCTGCCGCCGGATGAGCCGGAGAGCGCCCTGATCCGGAGAGCGGCCCTGAAAGCCGGCCTCCGGGAGGAGGACATCCTCGGCCTCACGGTGGTCAAAAAAAGCGTGGACGCCCGGGAAAAGCCCCGGGTGGTGTGGAGCTATACCGTGGACGTGACGGTCCGCGACGAAAAAGCCGCCCTCAAAAAGGCCCGGAAAGCGTTCTGCGCCCCGGCCCCGCGGAAAGACCCGGCCCCGGCCAGGCGCCCCATGGCATTCCCCCAAAGGCCCCGGACGGCCGTGGTGGGCCTCGGGCCCGCGGGCCTGTTCGCGGCGCTGGCCCTGAGCCAGTGGGGCCTTGAGCCTCTGGTGCTGGAGCGGGGGCAGAGCGTCGAGGACCGCCTGAAGGCCGTGGAGCGCCTGCGCGGTGAAGGCATCCTCGATGAGGAGAGCAACTACCAGTACGGGGAAGGGGGCGCCGGCGCCTTTTCCGACGGCAAGCTGGCCACGGGCACCAAGGATCCCCGCCAGCAGGAAGTGCTGGACACCTTCGTGCGCTTCGGCGCCCCGGAGGACATCCTGGTATTAGGCCGCCCCCATATCGGCACGGACCGGCTGCCGGGCGTGGTGCGGGGCATCCGGGAGGAGATCATCCGCCTGGGAGGCCGCGTCCGTTTCGGCGCCCGGCTCTCCGGGATCGTGACCCGGCACGGCGCCCTCACCGCCATCCGCTGGCAGGAGGGGGAGCGCACCTTTGAGGAGCCCGTGGACGCCCTGATCACGGCCATCGGGCACAGCGCGGAGGACACCCAGAAGATGCTCTTTGACGCCGGCGTGGACATGCGCCAGAAGCCCTTCTCCGCCGGGTTCAGGATCGAGCACCCCCAGGAGATGATAGACCTTGCCCAGTACGGCGCGCCCCGGGGAAAGCTGCCGCCGGCGGAATACCGCCTGGCGGTACGATGCCCCGACGGCCGGGGGGTGTACACCTTCTGCATGTGCCCCGGCGGCCAGGTGGTCCCGGCGGCCTCCAAAGCGGGGGGCGTGTGCGTCAACGGCATGAGCCCCTACCTCAGGGACGGGGAGAACGCCAACAGCGCCGTGCTGGTGGACGTAAGGCCCGAGGATTTCCCGGACACCCATCCCTTAAGCGGCTTCCTGCTGCAGCGGGTCCTGGAAAAGCGCGCCTTTCAGATGGGAGGCGGCGGCTTTATCGCGCCGGCCCAGCGCGCGGAGGATTTCCTGCAGAAACGGCCGAGCCGTTCCCTGGGCAGCCTGGTGGTCCCCACCTACCGCCCCGGCGTGGTCCCCGCGGACCTGAACGCGCTCTTCCCGCCCGATATCGCCGCGGACCTGCGCTTAGGGCTCCGGCTGCTGGACGGAAGGCTGAAGGGCTTTGCCCATCCGGACGCGGTGCTCACGGGCGTGGAGACCCGGTCTTCCTGCCCCGTCCGGTATGAGCGGGACAGCCTGGGGGAGAGCAACATCCAGGGCCTCTTCCCGGCGGGCGAGGGCGCCGGCCTGGCCGGCGGCATCATGAGCGCCGCGGTGGACGGGCTCCGCCAGGCGGAGAACGTGCTGCGGGCCCTGAAGACCATCTGCGGCATGACGGACTGACATCCAACTTTCGGAGGTGACGGACTGTTGAAACACCTGCGTATCCCGGCCTTTCTCCTGTGCCTGATCACGGCATTCCTCCTCTTCGCGCCCGCCCCGGCGGTGCCGGAGAGCCTTCCCGTCGTGGAGGTGACGAAGGGGGAAAAGTACCTGGACAGGGACCATGTGGCCGCCTACATCACTCTCTTTAAAGAGCTCCCGCCCAATTACCTCACCAAATCGAAGGCCCAGTCCCTGGGATGGCAGGCCAGCAAAGGCAACCTGTGGAAGGTGGCCCCGGGCTGCGCCATCGGCGGGGACCGCTTCGGCAATTACGAGGGCCTGCTCCCTCAGGGGAAATACAAGGAATGCGACGTGGACTATTCCGGCGGATACCGGGACGAGAAGCGCCTCATATTCGATGACAAGGGCCATATCTGGTACACCGAGGACCACTACAACTCTTTCACTCCCGTCACGGTGGACGCCCGCGAGGTATCCAATGTCGATGAAGTCATCACCGAGGACGGGCAGTACCTGGACAGGGACTCGGTGGCCTACTACATCTTCGTTTACGGGCATCTCCCAAGCAATTACCTCACCAAGGACGAGGCCCGCGCCTTAGGCTGGCAGGCCAATAAGGGCAACCTGTGGAAGGTGGCCCCGGGCTGCGCCATCGGCGGGGACCGGTTCGGAAACTACGAGGGCCTGCTCCCCAAGGGGAAATACAAGGAATGCGACGTGGACTACGCCGGCGGATTCCGGGATGAAAAGCGCCTCATATTCGACGACCGGGGCAATATCTGGTATACCGAGGATCACTACAACTCTTTCGAACAGCTGTATGATGAGGAGGAAAAATGAAAAACGCCATCTTTGACGTGAGCCTCTGGGAGGACCGGGAGACCGCTTATCAGGCCCTGGCGGACGCGCTGGAGTTCCCGGACTGGTTCGGCAGGAACCTGGACGCCCTCAATGACCTGCTCTCCGAGGGGGAATACGCCATCACTCTGGTCAACACCGCCTCGGCGCCCAAAAAGCTCAATGTGGGGCCCCTTGTGCGGGTGATCCGGGACGCGGGCGCCCTCAAGGCGGAGTATCCCGGCAATGAGGACACGGGCACCGTCGCGCCGGACTTTCTGTGCGTGGGCCGCGAGAACCTCACCATCGGCCGGGGCGTCACCATCGGGCCCCGGGTGACGGTCATCGCGCACGCGAAGGTGACCATCGGGGACTGGAGCGTGATCGGCGCCGGCACCGTGATCACCACGGATCCCGTGGAGAAGGGCGGGAAGCCCCTGCCCGTTAAGATCGGCAAAAACGCCGTGATCGGCGTCCAGTGCGCCATCCTGCCCGGCGCCGTGGTGGAGGACGGGGAAACGGTCCCCCACCGGGGCGTGGCCGGCTGAATCCCGCGGGCTCTTCCCGATGGGGCTGTTGCTTGTGCAACAGCCCCCTTTTTCGCGTTTGCTGGGATCAAAACACAAAAAACCCTTGCGTCCGTGCCGCGCGGTGCTTTATACTGACATATCCGGCCGGATCTTTTTTGATGGGAGGCGCTTCATGAGCAGGTACACGAAGGAAGACATCATCCGCATCGTCAGGGAAGAGGACATCGCTTTCATCCGCATGCAGTTCACGGACATTTTCGGTCAGCTGAAAAACGTGGCCATCACCGCCGGGCAGATCGAAAAGGCCGTCAACAATCAGATGATGATCGACGGCAGCTCCATCGAGGGCTTCGTGCGCATCCACGAGAGCGACCAGTACCTCCGCCCGGACCTGGATTCCTTCCGGATCCTGCCCTGGCAGCCGCGGAACGTTAAGTCCGCCCGCCTCATCTGCGACGTATACAACCCCAACGGCACGCCCTTCGTGGGCGATCCCCGGGGCGTGCTCAAGAGCGCCCTTAAAAAGGCCAGGGCCATGGGCTATGAGTTCAACGTGGGGCCGGAGTGCGAGTTCTTCCTCTTCCAGACGGACGCGAACGGCCGCCCCACCATCAACACCTCCGACGAGGCGGGGTATTTCGACCTGGGGCCCCTGGACCACGGCGAGAGCACCCGCCGGGAGATCTGCCTCACCCTGGAGCAGATGGGCTTTGAGATCGAGGCCAGCCACCACGAGTGTGCCGGCGGCCAACACGAGATCGACTTCAAGTATTCCGACGCCCTCACCGCGGCGGACAATATCATGACCTTTAAACTGGTGGTGAAGACCCTGGCCCAGAAAAACGGCCTGCACGCCACCTTTATGCCCAAGCCCGTGTTCGGCATCGCCGGCAGCGGCATGCACACCAACATGAGCCTGTTCCGGGATGGGAAAAACGTGTTCGCCGATCCCGATGACAAGCGGGGCCTGAGCAGGGAAGCCTACGCCTTCATCGCCGGCATCCTGGAGCACGTGTGCGCCCTGTCCGCCCTGACCAATCCCCTGGTGAACAGCTACAAGCGCCTGGTGCCGGGCTATGAGGCGCCCTGCTATCTGTCCTGGAGCGCGTCCAACCGCTCCGCCCTCATCCGCATCCCCGCCGCCCGCGGCGCTTCCACCCGGGTGGAGCTGCGCTCCCCCGATCCGGCATGCAACCCTTATCTGGCCCTGACCGGCTGCCTGGCCGCCGGCCTGGACGGCATCGAGCGGGGGCTGACGCCGCCGGAGGAGATCTCCGAGAACATCTACGCCATGAGCCGCCGGGAGCGCGCCGCCCGGGGGATCAAAAACCTGCCCGGTTCCCTCCGGGAGGCCGTGGAACTGCTGATGAACGACCGTCTCCTGTGCGACGCCCTGGGAGAGCACGTGACCGGCTACTACACCGAGGGCAAGCTCCGGGAGTGGAACGAATACTGGACCCACGTATCCGACTGGGAAAGGCAGAAATACCTGGTCATCTACTGATCTTAAACGCATAATGCCCATCAAGGGAGGTGCGGGTCATCCGATCCATCCGAATCAGGTCCGGCGCGCCCTATGACGTGAAGATATCCCGCGGCTGTCTTTCCGGCGCCGGGGAGTCTTTGCGCGCCCTCACGGACCCGGACAGGGTCTGCGTGGTGACGGACAGCCGCGTCCGTCCCCTCTGGGTCCCGGCCCTTTCAAGGAGCCTTGAGAAAGCCGGCATCCCCTGTGACGTATTCTCTTTTCCCGCCGGGGAAAGGTCAAAGACCCTCTCCACCTTCGCCGACGCGGCGGCGTTCTTTCTAAAGAGCGGCCTCACCCGAAAAAGCGCGGTGCTCGCCCTGGGCGGCGGCGTCACCATGGACCTGACGGGCTTCGCGGCGGCCTGCTATCATCGGGGCATCCCCTGGGCGGCGCTGCCCACCACCTTCCTTTCCGCGGTGGACGCCTCCGTGGGCGGCAAGACCGGCGTGGATCTGCCCGGGAGCAAAAACGCCCTGGGCGTCTTTTCCCAGCCGGCGCTGGTCCTGTGTGATCCGGGCACCTTCATCACCCTGGGGGAGGAGCGGTGGCGGGACGGCGCCGCCGAGAGCCTCAAGCACGGCCTCATCGGGGACGCGGCCCTCTTTGAGACCATGCTGCGCCCCTGGCGTCAGCGCCTTGAGGACGTGATCGCGGCCAATATCCTGGTGAAGCGCGCTTTCGTGGAAGCGGACGAGCGCGACCGGGGCATCCGGCAGCTGCTCAATTTCGGGCACACGGTGGGCCACGCGGTGGAAGCCCTGTCCGGATATACCATGAGCCACGGCCGGTGCGTGGCCATCGGCATGCTGGCCGAGACCCGGGCCGCCTGGCGCATGGGCTTCGGATCGGTGATGCCTCAGACCGTCAAAAGCGCCCTCACCGCCTGCGGACTGCCCACGGAGTGCCCCTTTGACACAGATGCCGTCCTTTCAGCCGCCCTCCACGATAAAAAACGCGCGGGCAGCCGCATCACCGTGGCCGCCCTCAGCCGCCTGGGGGAGGGGTTCCTCCAGGAGCTCACCCTGGATGAGTTCGCCGCTTTCCTGCGGGCGGGGCTGGATCCATGAGGGCCTCCATCCTTCCCTTTAAGGCCCGGGGCGAGGTCCGCGCGCCCCAGAGCAAGAGCTGGCTCCACCGCGCCCTCATCCTGGCGGCCCAGAGCCCGGAGGGGACGAGCATCCCCATGGACCCGCCCTGCGGGGACGTGAGAAGGACCCTGGACAGCCTTACAGCCCTGGGGGCGGAGGTGACCGAAAGCCCCGACGGGATCAGGATACGGAAGCACCGCCTGGGTTCGATCCCCGGAGCCAAAGTGGACTGCGGGGAGAGCGCCTCCACGGCCCGCTTCCTTCTGCCCCTGGCCGCGTCGCTGCGCGGCGCGG
>CACZOZ010000267.1:0-3526 GCA_902782865.1 uncultured Eubacteriales bacterium | reverse complement strand
GTGGACCTGATGCCCTACGCCTTTTTCTACAGGCTCTGCGACATGAGGAAGCCTTCCGGCCTGGAATTCATCCTGCCCTTCCTCGGTTTCGTCCTGGCTTTCACGGGCGCCATCCTCATCCATCTGTAGGCTCCGGGGGTCATTCCAGCTCGAAGGCGCCGGTGTACAGCTGGTAATACTTGCCCTTCTGGGCGATCAGCTGGTCGTGGCTGCCTCTTTCGATGATATGCCCGTTTTCCAGCACCATGATCACGTCCGCGTTCATGACGGTGGACAGCCGGTGCGCGATCACGAACACGGTGCGGCCCTGCATCAGGGCGTCCATGCCCTTCTGCACCAGGGCCTCGGTGCGGGTATCGATGGAGGAGGTGGCTTCGTCCAGGATCATGACGGGCGGACCGGCCACCGCGGCCCGGGCGATGGACAGCAGCTGCCGCTGGCCCTGGCTCAGGTTGGCGCCGTCGCTCTCCAGCATCGTGTCATATCCCTGGGGCAGCATCCGGATGAAACTGTCGGCGTTGACCCGTTTGGCCGCGTCGATGCATTCCTCATCCGTCGCGTCCAGCTTGCCGTAGCGGATATTGTCCATGACCGTGCCGGTGAACAGGTTCACGTCCTGCAGCACCACGCCCAGGGACTTCCTGAGGGCGGGCTTTTTTATTTTGTTGATATTGATGCCGTCATAGCGGATCTTGCCGTCGGCGATATCGTAGAAGCGGTTGATCAGGTTGGTGATCGTGGTCTTGCCCGCACCGGTGGCGCCCACGAAGGCGACCTTCTGGCCTTCCAGGGCGTACAGGGTGATGTCGTGGAGCACCATGCGGTCCTCATTGTAGCCGAAGTCCACATGGTCCAGAGTCACCTCGCCCTTCAGACGGGTGTAGGTGGTGGTGCCGTCGCCGTGGGGATGCTTCCAGGCCCACATGCCGGTGTGTTCCTGCGTTTCCTTTCCGTCGGGGGTGACGTTCACCAGGGTGACATAGCCATTGTCCGGCTCTTCCTTCTCGTCCATGAGCTCGAAGATGCGTCCGGCGCCCGCCATGGCCATGACGATCACGTTGAGCTGCTGGCTCAGCTGGTTGATGGGGTTCAGGAAATTCCTTGACAGCTGCAGGAAGGCGGCGATCGAGCCCAGGGTCAGGGGAGCGATGCCCGTCAGGGACAGGTTCCCGATCCCGCTCAGGGCCAGGGCACCGCCCGCGATAGCGATGAAGGCGTAGAGGAAGTAACCCATGTTGTTCATGATGGGGCCCAGGATGCTGGCGTAGGTGTTGGCCCTGCTGGCCACCTCGAACAGCTCGCTGTTCCTTTTATCGAATTCTTCCGCGCAGGCCTTTTCGTGCGTGAACACCTTGACCACCTTCTGGCCGCCCACGATCTCCTCGATATAGGCGTTCACGCTGCCCAGTTCCTTCTGCTGACGGGCGAAATACTTGCCGCTGGCGCCGGTCACGCGCTTGGTCACCTGGAGCATGCCGATGAGGCACACGAAGATGAACAGCGTCAGGTAAACGCTGGTGTACAGCATGGATCCCACCACGAAAAGGATGGTCATGGCGGACTGGATGGTGGTGGGGATGGACTGGGTGATCAGCTGCCTCAGGGTGTCCGTGTCGTTGGTGTAGCGGCTCATCACGTCCCCGAAGGGATGGGTGTCGAAGTACTTGATGGGCAGGGTCTGCATATGGGCGAACATGTCGTCGCGCACGGTCTTGAGCACGCCCTGGCCGATCACGGCCATGCTGCGGTTGTACATCAGGGACGCCACGATGCCCGCCAGGTAGATCAGCGCCATCACGATGAGGGCCTGGATGAGGCCGGAGTAATCCGGCGCCGCCTGCCCGATCATGGGCATGATGTACCGGTCGATCAGCATCCCGAGGAACAGGGAGGACGCCACGCCCGACGCGCTGGATATGATGATCCCGGCGAGCACCACGGCGGCCTGCTTTTTATAGTGCTTCAGATAGGCCAGCAGCCTTTTCAATACGCCCTTATCGATGGTGCGGAGCTGCTTGATGTTGACAGCGCCGCGCGCTCTTCTGTTTCCCTGCATGTCTCATTCCTCCCCGCTGCCGCGCTGCTGTGAGGTATAGATCTCGCGGTAGATATCGCTGGTCTCCATCAGTTCGTCATGGGTGCCCGAAGCGGCGATACGGCCCTCATCCATCAGGATGATGATGTCGGCGTTCTTCACGGAGGCCACCCGCTGGGCAATGATCAGCTTGGTGGTGTCCGGGATGCTGTTTTTGAAGCCCTCGCGGATGAGCGCGTCGGTGCGGGTGTCCACGGCGCTGGTGGAATCGTCCAGGATCAGGATCTTCGGTTTTTTCAGAAGAGCCCTGGCGATGCACAGCCGCTGCCTCTGGCCGCCGGACACGTTGGCGCCTCCCTGCTCGATGAAGGTGTCGTATTTATCCGGGAAGCTCTCGATGAACCCGTCGGCCTGGGCGATCCGGGCGGCTTGGCTGATCTCCTCGTCCGAGGCGTTCTCATTGCCCCACTTCAGGTTCTCCCGGATGGTCCCGCTGAAGAGCACGTTTTTCTGCAGCACCATGGCCACCTGATCCCGGAGGGACTTGAGGCGGTACTCTCTCACGTCATGCCCGCCCACGATCAGCCGGCCCGCCGTCACGTCATACAGCCGGGGGATCAGCTGCACCAGGGAGGATTTGGACGATCCGGTGCCGCCCAGGATGCCCACCGTCGCCCCGGATGGGATGAACAGATCCACATCCCTCACACAGAGCCTGTTCATGTCTTTGCTGTAGCTGAATGAAACGTGCTCGAACCGGATGCTCCCGTCCTCCACCGTGTCGATGGGATCCTCGGGATCCGTCAGGTCGTTTTTCTCGTCGAGCACCTCGCAGATCCTTTCGCCCGACGCTCTGGAGATGGTCATCATGATGACGATGAAGGACAGCATCATCAGGCTCATCAGGATCTGCAGGGTATAGGTCATCATGCTCATCAGCTGGCCGGCGGTCATAAAGGGCGCCTGGATCCCGTTCCCGGAGGCGATGACCATCTTCGCGCCGAACCAGGAGATCAGCAGCATGCTGGTGTTGACCGAGAACATCATCAGCGGGCTGTTCCAGGCCACGATCTTTTCGGCCTTGGAGAAATCCCGGTAGATGCTGTCCGACACGCTCCGGAATTTCTGCTCCTCATGCTCTTCGCGCACGTAGGACTTGACCACCCGGATGCCTCTTAAGTCTTCCCGGACCACCCGGTTGAGCTTGTCATAGGTCTTGAACACCCTTTCGAAGATCGGATGGGCGTGGCTCATGATGAGGTACAGCCCCACGCCCAGCACGGGAATGGCCACCAGGAACACCATGGCCAGGGAGGAATTGACCCTGAAGGCCATCACCGTGGCGAAGATCAGCATCATCGGGGATCGTACCGCCATGCGGATGATCATCTGGAAGGCGTTCTGCACGTTGCTCACGTCGGTGGTCAAACGGGTGACCAGGCTGGCCGTGGAGAAACGGTCGATGTTCGTGAAGGAGAAGCTCTGCAGCCT
>CACZOZ010000266.1:0-3324 GCA_902782865.1 uncultured Eubacteriales bacterium | reverse complement strand
GGATCGGTGAAGGGTTCATACCTCTGAAGACATCGCACGGAAATCGTCAGATTTTCGTGCGCGGGGCTGTGCAACAGCCCCGTTTTGGGTTTTGCGGCAAATTTACATTATTTGTAGCGCCGCACCGCGGCCCTGTGTTACAATAGATCATCAAGCCTTATACATTCCCGCCCGCGCGGCGAAAACTGTTCCGATCGGGGGAAGATCCTATGACGAAGAAACTGACCGCTTATCTCCTTTTATTGTCTCTCCTGCTTTCTTTCGCGCCCGCCGCTCCGGCGGAAGAGAACGCCGCGCCGGCGCCGGCCGAGGGCAGGATCTATTATTCTCCGGATAAGGTGTACACCATCACGGGGGACGGTGAGCTCCTGCCCGGCGGCGGGGGAGAGCCCCTGCTCGACGCGCCCCTGGACAGCGCCTTTTCCCTGGACCAGGCGCAGCCCTCCGCCCTGACGGGCCTGGACGGTACCGACGTCACGAGCTTCGACGCTCACGGCGGCCTGGGAGGCCTGCCCGGGGAGGAGCCGGATGCCCGGCCTGGAGCGGTGAAACAGCTGACCTATGAGGACATCCAGGCCATGAACCCCGATTTCAACGTGATCGCGGTGTTCTCCAATGACGGCTACCTGTCCATGCTGCTGGGCAAATACTACGATCAGCCCGTGCGTGACCAGGAGGACGGCATCCGGTCCATCCAGGGCCTGGCTTCCCTGCTGGGGTTCTCCAAGGGCAGTGAGTTCTTCACGGTGTTCGCCTCGCGCAACAATACGGGCTACACCTTCTACACTTATCAGCAGCGCTACGGCCGCTACACGCTGCGCTACGCTACATTAAGGATCATCGTGGACCCGGAGGGCTATACCGCCGGGTTGTCCTGTTCCTTCACCCCCAACGCGGGCATGGCCACCCACGAGCCGAAGATCACCGGGGAGGAAGCCCTTGAGATCGTCAGGGAGCGTTACGCCGGTGTGGATCTCAAGTATTACCCGGAGCGCACCGCCCGGCAGGCCGCTTTCTTCTACAATCGGCTGTTCGACTGCTATGTGGTGTACACCAGCAATCCGGACGTGACGGTGTCCTTCGACATGCCCTACCTGGAGCACTTCGTCACGGTGCTGGGGGAATACACCTACGGCATCCCCACCGATACCTTCGCGGCGGACCCGGACAACGTGATGGACAACAGCGCCTACTTCAAGGGCCTCCAGACCCGGGACTATACCCGGACCATGACCCTGGAGGACGGCAGCACCCGCACGGTGACGGTGCCCGTCAGCTACAATCCCAACGACGGGCAGTACTACCTGATCGACCCGGAGCGCAAGATCGCCGTGGCCCGGTATGATGACTTCAACTATCACGACAAGGTCACTTTCGTGACCAGCCCCACCGTGGACGGCTGGGACCAGAACAACCTTTTGGCCTACGCCAATTACCGGATCATGTACGACTTCTACGCCGATCACGGCATCCGCTCCGTGGACGGGTTCGAGACCCCCATCCTGATCACCGTGGGCTGGTGCGACGAAAACGGCGAGGCGGTGGACAACGCCTGCTTCTACGGTGTCAACAGGGGCTGGGCGTGCTTCGGCATCTCCTACGCCAATCATTACGGTGACGCTCTGGACGTGGTCGGGCACGAGTACACCCACGGCGTCGTGCGCCAGAGCATACAGGGCAGCCTGGGCATCAATGAGACCGGCGCCATCGGCGAGGCCTACAGCGACATCATGGGCAACCTGGCGGAGATGAGCCTGGGTTATACCGACGACCGCTCCTGGAAAGTCGCGGAGCGGACCGGGCGGTATATCCGGGATATGGGCCGCCCCAACGACCGGGAGCAGCCGGAGTTCGTGGGGGACAGGTACTACAAGTCCCCGGTGAATGAACCCGTCACCGGCATCAATGACTGCGGCGGCGTCCACAACGACAATTCCCTCCTGGGGCACATCGCTTACCTGATGGATCAGACGGGCATGACATACGAGCAGCAGATCGCCCTGTGGCTCACGGCCATCGAGATCATCACGCCCCTGTCCGATTACACGGACCTGCACGGCGCTCTTCTGCTCTCCCTCAAGATCAACGGCATGCTCGATGAGTACGGCCCGGCCCTCAACAGGGCCTTCGCCGCGGCGGGCCTGGATGACGACTGGACCGAGAGCTATCTCAAGGCTGAGCGCCCCGGCTGCGGCCGCGTGATCTTCGAGCCCCTGGAGGGGCTGGGGGATCTGGCCTGCGCCGTGTATTTCCTCACCCCGGACGGGGATGTGGTCGACCGGGCCTACCCGGATCCGCAGCACCGTGTCAGCGCCCTTCTGCCCGCGGGGACCTACATCGCCCGCCTGGTGCTCCGCACGGATGACGGCGGGAGCGAGATCTACAACTATACCGGCACGGGCTGGAACACCACCGGGAAGCTGCTGGCCTTTTCGGTGGAGGACGGCGCCGTCACGAAATTGACCTACTCCGAGACCCCCAAAGCCAAAGAGTATAAGGACATCAGGCTCAAAAACTACGACGGCGGCTATTTCTCCATGAAGGTGCCCGAGGGCTGGACCGTCGAGGTGGGCGGGGAGTACACCTCCTTCTGCTTTAAGATCTATGACCCTGAGGATCCCAGCTCCCAGGTGTTCCTCTACGGCAACCTGGTGCCCTTCCACAAGTCCGAGCTGGCCCGCAGCTACTGGGCCAAACAGAACGCGGCGGTGGGCGCGGCCCCGGTGCTCGTGTCCCACGATATCCTCGGCGTCCTGAGCTGCTGGAACTACACCGTCTCCTTCATGGACGCCGTGGGCTTCTCCCCGGCCTATACGATCCTTGACGATATGGACCTGCTCGGCGGCAGCTATTTCAAGTCCAGCTTCTATTCCGGCCTGGCCGACAGCGAGAGCGCCTGCGTGATCACCTGCAGCACCCCCTGGGATGAGGACTGCAAACTCACGGTGGCGGGCACCCTGGTGGATTTCGACAAGAAGGGCGCTTACGGCGGCAACATGTACTATAACCTCATCAACCTCTACGGCATCATGGCGCCCGAGGCGCGCTATGACAAGGTGTTCGATACGCTGCAGGAATGCGCCAAGTCCCTCAAATTCACCGACGCCTACCTGAAGGAAGCGAAAAAGCACGGCGAGAACATGGCGAACAATTCCAGCAGGACCCGCTACCTCAAATATCTGGCCGACGTGATGAAGGACTGCTACGAGACCTACGGCAAATAGTCCCCCCGTAGCCCGGGGATCTGTCCCGAAAAAAGGAAGGCCCCCCAAAAGGGGCTGTTGCACAGCCCCGCGCACGAAAATCTGACGATTTCCGTGCGAT
>CACZOZ010000265.1:0-6946 GCA_902782865.1 uncultured Eubacteriales bacterium | reverse complement strand
TGCCCGGATCCCACCCCCATGGTGTGGTACCATCTGGCGCTGTGCGCCGACATGAACGGCGATAAGGGATACGCGAAGGAGGCCCTTGAAAACGCCGCCGCCGCCGATCCCTACCTCTGCTTCCCCAATAAGCCCGAGGATATCGCGGCGCTTGAGTACGCCGTCCGGAACAACGATAAGGACTACAAGGCGCTCTATTATCTGGGGTGCCTGTGGTATGACAGGCGGCAGTATTTCGATGCCGTCGCCTGCTGGGAAAAGTCGGTGGGCATCAACGGGGACTTCCCCACGGTGTGGCGCAATCTGAGCCTGGCTTATTTCAACAAGCGGGGCGAAAAGGAAAAAGCCAGGCGCTGCATGGAACGGGCTTACGCCCTGGATGAGACCGACGCCCGCGTCCTGATGGAGCTGCATCAGCTCTATGGGAAGATCGGCCGCGGCGTCAAAGAGCGCTTTGAGTTCCTGGACGCTCACCGTGAGACCGCCTTCAGGCGGGATGATCTGATCGTCGAGTACTGCGCGCTTTTGAACGACCTGGGCCGGCACCGGGAAGCCCTGGATCTGATCCTGGCCCACACCTTCCACCCCTGGGAGGGCGGCGAAGGCAGGGTGACCGGTCAGTACGCGGCGGCGCTGACCCGCCTGGGCGTCGAAGCCCTGGATCGGGGGGACTTTGCCGGGGCGAAGGAACTGTTTGAGAAAGCGCTGGTCTTCCCGTACAACCTGGGCGAGGGCAAGCTGGAGGGGGCCAGGGACAACGATATCCATTATTATCTGGGCCTGGCGGAAAGGGCGCTGGGGCATGATGATGAGAGCCTGCGCCATTTGGAACTGGCCGCCGCGGGGGACGAGGAGCCCGCGACCGCCCTGTATTACAACGACCAGCCGGCGGATATGATCTTCTATCAGGGCCTGGCCAGCCGCGCTCTGGGCCGGGAGGAGAGAGCGCGCAGCCGGTTCCACAGGCTGGTCTCCTACGGCGAGAAGCACTATTACGATCAGGTGAGGATCGATTATTTCGCCGTGTCCCTGCCCGATCTGCAGTTGTTCGATGACGACCTCTCCCTGCGCAGCCGGGCCCACTGCGAGTACCTGATCGCCCTGGGCAGCTGGGGCCTGGGGGACAGGGAACGGGCGGAGAGATGCTTCTCGGCCGTGCTTCAGATCGACCCGTGCCATCAGGGGGCCATCCTGCATGAGCGGCTCCTGCGGTCCGGGCCCGCGGCGGTAAAGTGAGGAGCTGAAACGGATGAGCGATGAATGCCTGATCTGCGGCGCGGCCCTGAAGTATCTTGAAACGGATGTGGAGATGGAGTGCGCTGTCTGCCGTAAAAAGAAGCGCACCAGGGCCTTCTGTGTCCGCGGTCATTACGTCTGCGATGACTGCCATACTTTGGGCCTGGACGCGGTCATCGGCCTGTGCCTGGAGGAAAAGTCCCGGGATCCGGCTCAGATCCTGGAAAAGATGATGGCCCTGCCTTTCTGCCACATGCACGGCCCGGAGCACCATGTGATGGTGGGAGCGGCCCTGCTGACGGCCTACCGGAACGCCGGCGGGAAAACAGACCTTCCCTCCGCCCTCACGGAGATCATGGCCCGGGGAAGGAGCGTGCCCGGCGGAGCCTGCGGTTTCTGGGGCGCCTGCGGGGCGGGCATCAGCGCCGGGATGTTCATGTCCGTCATCACCGGTTCCACGCCGCTCGGGGAAGAGCCCTTCGCGCTTTCCCACAGGATGACGGCCTCGGCCCTGACGGCCATCGCGGACGTGGGCGGCCCGAGATGCTGCAAGCGGGACTCCTATCTGGCCATCGGGCGCGCCGTGGATCTTGTCCGGGAGGCCCTCGGTGTCGAAATGGAAAAGCGGCGGATCGTATGCTCCCATTCCGCGCGGAACGCCCAGTGCATAGGCTCGCGCTGCCCTTTTTCGCCTCTCGGGAACGGTTCGGATGAGGTGACGGCGTGACGGATGAGATTGAGCGCGTCTTCGGGGCTCACCCGGTGAAGGGGCTTTCCTCCGCACCGGCGATCTCCTCAAGGCTCCGGATCGGGTATTTCATGAGGATCCGCCGCTTCAGGTCCTCCGGCTCGTCGGGCTTCGGCTCCCCGCCGCCGGTCCAGAAGAATGTCCTGTTATTGCCGCGCAGATGCCTGCAGGGATCGAATTCCAGTTCTCCCTCGTTCAACAGGATATTTTTCAGGTCCCCTTCTTCCGCGGTGGCTACGGGGATCCAGTCCCTGTAGTACCCGTCGGGGCCGTCGTACATGTTATGGTACTCGGACTTCTGCATCAGGATGAGGCCGCCGCATTTCGCGCAGCGCACCAGTGACCGCCCCCCTTCATCCCAGGCGTGGTTCCAGTGCAGCACCCGGCCGTCCCTGAGCCTGACCGTGTCACCGTAGTCCCTGATCAGTTCTCCCTGAAATTCGGCGTAGGCTTTGCCCGCGTCCTCGATGCTCCAGATATGGCAGGGATACATTTTTTTCCACCTCTTTCATGTCGATATCCCGCGCCGGGGGACCTTCCGATCCGCGTCATGTTTTTGCCGGGAACACGTCCCGCGTGATATCCTGCCATTCGTCCGGATCGGGCACGACGCCCTTCGTCAGGATATCCTCCAGGTATTTCACCGCCCGATCCTCATGGCAGCGCAGGCGGAACATTTTTGCCCCGGAGCGCGCCGCAAGACGCATCTCGGCGATCACGTCTTCACCTTCGTACCGGCACACCTGGAAGAACACAGGGCCGGTCTGCCCGCTTTTCTCCTTTTCCGGATCCATGAAAGTGAACACCACGTGCTCGAAGGGGAGATCCCTCAGGCTGCGGATCAGGCTGCCATAGGCCCCGATCTGCTCCGGAGAGGGCTTACTGTCCTCGAGACCGACGGTGACGGATACCCCTGCCGGGATCTCACAGCCCGGGATACGCTCCTGCAGGCGGCAGACGAAGTCCACGGCCAGGGAGCCCCCGGAGGACCGGCGCCAGAGATGGGTGTGTATAAGGAGCCCGTCCGCGGCGCAGCGCCTCACCTCAGCCAGCTTTTTCAGGTCGCCTTCGCCCATGCGCACGACCAGGCCGTGGCTCTCGTCGAGCCGGTCATCGAACAGGTCCCGGTCGTTCAGCCTTTGAAGGGCTTCCCTGTCCCCGCAGCGGTACAGTTCGCCGGTGCCCCTGTCCGCCAGGGTCTCGGCGATGTACTCCCGCACCGCCTCCTCATAGTCCGGATCCTCCCGGCCGAAGGGGGTCCTGCGCCAGCGATCGGCCAGCATGCTCATAAGCTTGATCGCCGCGGCCTCGCAGATCAGCTCCTCGGCCCATGAGACCGCTTCCCTGTCCGGGGCCGTATGGTCGATCAGGCAGTGCGTCAGGGCGTAGCCCAGCTGATAAGCCGCCTGGCACCAGTGCCATCCGCTTTCGGCGCACAGCCGCACCGCGTAGCCGCCGGGGATCCGCTGCCAGGCGACGTCGTTCCCGTCCGGCCGGTTGGTGACCACGAAGCGTGTGCCCGTAAAGCGGGCCCCCTGATCTGCCATGATCTTCAGCAGTTCTGTCGTCATGATCCTGAACTGCTCCCCTTCCCCGTCCCCGGTCTCTTCGGGACAGAGGGAGAGGCCGGCACCGCCCTCCGGCGCTTCCGGGCAGCCCATCGGGATCTCTTTCTCGGGGATGTTTTTTTCGACGCTCATTTTTTCCACCTCCCATCCGTGATCAGGATACCGGACCGTGCCCGATCTTCCCAGCGGCCGGGGGTTGAGCGCGCGGCGTTTTATTCAAGCTGCGCTTGAGCCTCCTTGGGCAGCGCGGCATATGAAAAGTGCCTTTCAAGTCTTTTGGGATAAGGCTTCAAGGCACTTTTTCATTTAAACAGTTATTTGGGTCCCGCCGCGGGATCGTCCGCGGCCGTGGGAAAGCTCAGTCCGCCGTCACGGCTTCGGTGATGCCCTCGCTGAAGGTGGGGTGGGGGCGGATCACCCTTTCCAGGTCATCCAGGGTGGCGGAGCGGGTGAGGGCCTGGGTCATCTCGCTGATCAGGTCCGACGCCCGGGCGCACATCAGGTGGGCCCCCAGCAGGCGGCGGCTGTCTTTCTCATAGACCACCTTGATGAATCCCCGCTCCTGCCCGGACAGGAGGCTTTTGCCGTTGGCGCTCATGGGATACTTGCGGCTGTCCGCCTGCAGTCCCTTTTCCCGGGCCTCTTCCGGGGTGAGGCCCACGGCGGCGATCTCCGGGTCGGTGTACACGCACGCGGGCACGATCATCGAAACGGGCGGCGCCTTGCCCAGCATGTCGCTCAGGGCGCATTTCCCCTGGGCGGAGGCGGCGTGGGCCAGCATGACGCCGCCGGTCACGTCCCCGATGGCCCAGATGCCCGGGCACGCGGTCCTGTAATGCTCGTCCACTACGATCCTTCCCCGGTCCAAGTCAAGTTTGAAGCCCTCTTCGAACAGCCCGGACGTGAAGGGCACGCGGCCCACCGCGATCAGGATCCCGTCCGCGCTCAAAAGGGTCTCTTTGTCTCCCTGGGCGCACAGGCAGCGAAGGCCTTCGCCTTCCTCCCGGATATCGAGCACCCTCGTGGAGCACATCACATGGATCCCGCGCTTTGTAAAGAGCATCTTCAGGCTCTGGCTGATCTCCCGGTCCATATTGGGGAGCAGCCGGGGCATGGCCTCCACGACGGTGACCTCGCTGTCCAGGGCCGCGAACACGGAGGCGAACTCCGCGCCGATGACGCCGCCCCCGATGATGATCAGGCGCCGGTAGATGCCGTCGGTCTTGTCAAGAAGGGTATCACTGGTCTCCACGTGGGGGCTTGAGATGCCGGGGATGGGGGGCATCGCGGGCCGGGAACCGGTGGCGATCAGGATGCGCTCCGTTTTGATGATCTCTTCCTCATCGCCGCGGACCCGGATCGTGTGCGGATCCAGGATGGTGCCGGTCCCTTTCAGGACGGTGACCTTTTTCTGCTTCATCCTCAGGGCGATGCCGTCCCTGAGCGTACGGATCACCTGATCCTTGCGCTCATGCATCTTTGGGATATCGCAGACGGGCTCCCCGGCTTCGACCCCGAAGAGATGACTGCCGCGGATGGCGCGCATCAGGTCCGCGGTGTGCAGCAGGGATTTGGTGGGGATGCAGCCCCGGTTGAGGCAGGTGCCGCCCAGCTCGTCCTTTTCCACCAGGGCCACCCGCATGCTCCCCGCGGCCGCCAGGGCTGTTTCGTACCCCCCGGGGCCGGCGCCGATGATCACCAGATCGAATTCCCGCATGCTTTCGCTCCTTTCATTTTTCCGTCATCCCGATCAGCATCTCTTTGAGATCTTCCCGCATCCGGTGATCCTCTCCCCCGGGGAGAAGAGCGAGAGCGGCGCGGATATCCTCCGGCACGAACCGGACGCCGCGGAGGGCCCCTTCCATCTCACCCGTCCACAGGGGATCCATGGCGTCCGTATAGCACTTGATATCCCGGATCCGGCCTTCCTCCACCTTCAGGACCAGCTCCGCTTCCCCCCAGGGGAATCGCTTTTGATCCTCCAGGTCAAAGGGGATCTTTCTTCCGAAGGTCCATTCCCAGGAGGAGAACTGCTTCTTCAGTTCCTCGAACCGCGTTTTCACGGCCCGGTCCGGCATTTCATCCGGGAGCAAAGGTCTCGCGGGCAGGCCGTATTCCTCCTCAAAGGCTTTTTTCAGCGCGTCCTTCAGGGCGGGGACCGTCACATGCGGGTACGATCCTTTGAGGTTCGTCACCCGGGCGCGCACGCTGTCCACCCCCCGGGAACGGAGCTTCAGGGGGGACACGTTCAGGTACTTTTCAAGGGCCGCCCGGTCCACATCGATCATCACCGTGGCGTGATGGCAGCTCACGCCGCCCTGCCGCCAGTAGGCGTGGCCGGAAAATTTCCGGCCGTCCGCCGTCAGGTCGTTCCGCCCGTCGGCGGAGGCCCGAACGCCCAGGCCGGTCAGGGCGTTCAGGATCACTCTCGTCTGGCGCGGGATGTCCTCCTCCTGACGGGAGACGAGGAAGGACACGTTCAGGTTGCCCAGGTCGTGGTATACGGCGCCGCCGCCGGACAGCCGGCGCACCAGGGTGCCGCCGTCCTCCTCCAGCGCGGCGCAGCGGCACTCCTTCCAGGCGTTCTGGTTCCGGCCGATCACGACCGTCCTTTCATTCTGCCACAGGTACAGGATGATCCCGCCCGGGCGGACGCTGTGAGCCAGGACGGTCTCCTCCGCCAGGTTTTCCGGCGCCCATACCGACGGGCTCTCAGTCACATACAGGGTCGAGATCATAGCGTATGCGGGGGCTGCGCGCCGCGGCCACCTCGTCCGGCCGGCTCACCGGCGTGGTCGCGGGCAGGTGATGCATCCGTTCCGGGTCTTTTAAGGCCTGCTCATGGATGGAGCGCAGCACCTCCACGGCCTCATCCAGGGTCTCCCGGGTCTCGGTCTCGGTGGGTTCCACCATCAGCGCTTCGTGGACGATCAGGGGGAAGTACATCGTGGGCGGATGGATGCCGTGATCCAGCATGGCCTTGGCCACGTCCAGGGCGGATACGCCCGTCTCTTCCCTGAGCTTTTCCAGGGTCATCACGAACTCGTGCATGCAGATCCGGTCATAGGCCATGGGGTAGAGATCTTTGAGCTTCACGCGCATGTAGTTGGCGTTGAGCACGGCGTGGGCCGCGGCGTCGGGCACGCCTTCCCGGCCGATGGTCTTCAGATAGGTGAGGGCGCGCACGATCACCAGGAAATTGCCGTAGAAGCTCCGCACGTTCCCGATGGACGATGGCAGACCCGTCCCCGGCAGGTAGGGCTTGAGGAATTCCTTGCATCCGCTGGGCCCGCTGCCCGGGCCGCCGCCGCCGTGGGGCGTGGAGAAGGTCTTGTGCAGGTTGAGGTGCACCACGTCGAAGCCCATGTCCCCGGGCCGGGCGATGCCCATGATC
>CACZOZ010000264.1:0-2458 GCA_902782865.1 uncultured Eubacteriales bacterium | reverse complement strand
CCGTCGGGCAGGATGACCTCGCAGCTCGTGCCGACGGGCACATCCACGGTGACGGTCATCTGACCGTCCCTGATCGTCCATGCCGCTCCCGCCCTGCCGTAAGGCGTTTCGGTCCAGGCTTTCGCGCTCGTCAGCCCGCCGCCGGGGATGGGCTTCACCCGGAACTTTTTATAGCCGGGCTGTATGGGCTCCAGCCCAGCGACACGACGGTACAGGAAGTCGCCCACCGCGCCGGAAGCGTAATGGTTGTACGAGATCATGGTATCGGTGCCGTCATCGCCGATCGGGCACCGGCCGGCCTCGTCAAGGCCGTCCCAGCGCTCCCAGATCGTGGTGGCGCCCATTTTCACTTCATACAGCCAGGAGGGGCACTTCGTGTTCATCAGCATCCTGTACGCCGCGTCCTGCTGCCCGTTGTCCGCCAGAGCGAAAAGGATGTAGGGCGTGCCCGGAAAACCGGTGCCGATGCAGTAGTCGTTTTTCTTCACCAGTTCAGCCAGATTTTCCGCCGCTTTCTTCTGCGCGTCGCCCTTGAACATGCGGAAGTACAGCGGCAGCACATACCCGGTCTGGAACTCGTTGTTCAGCTTCCCGTTCCCGTCGGTGAACACATCGCAGTAAGCTTCAGCGACCTTTTGAGACAGCTTTTCATACCTGTCGGCATCGTCATCGTGGCCGAGGATCCTGGCGATCCTCGCGGTGAGCCCGCTGGTGTTGCGCAGTGACGCGGTGGCTGTCCACTTGGCGCGGGCCTGCCACTGCTGCATCCTGGGCACGTCCGGCGCCACCCAGTCGCCGAAGTGCAGCGTCGCCGGAGTGTCCCAGATATAGCGCTGCTTGCCGAACCCGAAGCCCGCCCAGAAGCGGCATGCCTTCACGTACTTTTTCATCATATCGTAGTTGGAGCTGAGGAACCGGATCTCCCCCGTGGCCTGGTACAGCGCCCAGGGCACCAGTACGCAGGCATCGCCCCACCAGTCGATCGCCATGCGGGGCATGGTCGCCGGGAAGCCGTAAAGATGGACCGGCACGGTATTGGGGATGCCGCCGCCCTTGTTCTGCTCGCTGCGCATGTCGGCGAGCCACTTGTCCAGGAAACGGGCCATATCGAAGTTGAAGCAGGCCGTGGGGCCGAAGACGGCGATGTCACCGGTCCAGCCCATGCGCTCGTCACGCTGGGGGCAGTCGGTGGGGATCTCCACGAAATTGCTGCGGGCGCCCCATTTGATATTCTCCTGGAGCCGGTCGAGCAGCGGATCGGAACAGGTAAAGCCGCCGGCCTCGCTGATATCGGAATACAGCGGGAGCGCGCAGACCTCCACATCCTCGGGCGCGATCCCGGATACAGAGACATACCGGAAGCCCATATAGGTGAACCGGGGCGAATAGACCTGCTCCCCGTCTTTGCAGATATAAGTGGCCGTCGCTTTGGCCGAGCGCAGGAACGCGGTGTTGGGCGTGCCGTCGGGATTCAGGATCTCCGCGTGACGCACGGTGATCTTCTTTCCGGCGGTCCCGTTGATCTTCAGCCTCACGACGCCCGCGAAGTTCTGCCCGAGATCATATACCGTTTCACCGCCCAGCGGGGTCACAGAGACCGGACGGAGCGCTTCATGGGCCACCACGGGCAGCCCGTACTGCGCCTCGATCACCGGATGGACCCTCAGAGTTTCGCAGGCGGCATGATGCCAGGCAGCGTTATCCAGGCTGACGGTGGCGTCAAAGGTCTCACCGTCGTACAGGTCGGCCATGCGGACCGGGCCGTCCAGAGTGACCTGCCACGTCTCGTCAGTGCCGATGACCTGCGTGTCACCGTCCTCATAAACAAGGCGCAGTTCCATCAGCAGCGCCTGCCGGTCGGCGGCGTAACGGTTCTTGCGGGTGAACACGAATGATCCCACGGCCCAGCCGCCCGCCACCGTGGCGGTGATGACACTGTCCGCTTTTACCATACCGGTCACATCATAGGTCTGATACTGCAGGTGGCTCGGATATGAGGTGAAGCCGGGAGCGAAATACTGACTGCCTACCTTTTCCCCGTCGATCTCAAGCTCGTAGATGCCCAGCGCGGTGGCGTAGATCACGGCCTGCCTGACCGGTTTGTCGATCTTCAGGCCTTTCCTGAACACCATGGGTCGGGGCGACACACCTTTTTCACTGAACGTATAGCCAGGATCGGAGATCCACCGGGCCTGCCACGGGACATCCATCCGGCCCGTCTGAAAAGTGAGCGCGGCCCCGGCTTTTTCTCCCGCGTCGTCGGTGACGGAGATCGTCGCTTCATAATCGGTAAAAGGCTCAAGAGCCGGACCCTTGTACAGGATGCCCTTCTGTTCCCCGGCATCGGTCTCCCAGCCGTTCACTCTGAGACACGCTGTTTTGATCTCGGCGCCCTTCCGATCGGAGTCCACGGCGAAGGCGAAGGACGGGTTTTTGTTATCTGTGACGCAGCCGGTCT
>CACZOZ010000263.1:0-7890 GCA_902782865.1 uncultured Eubacteriales bacterium | reverse complement strand
GGTGTCCGGGACCAGGGCGGTGGTCATGGATCAGGGCCTCACCGTGAACCTGGAGGACCGGACGGTGACCGAGATGCTCCAGCGGAAGGTGCTGCTCAAGGATATCCATATGTACATCCAGCCGGGGCACATGGTGCTGCTCCTGGGCGGCTCAGGCGCCGGCAAGACCACTTTCCTCAACGCCGTGAACGGGTACGAGAAAGCCCACGCTGAGGTCACGCTCAACGGCCGGAATATGTATAAAAACTATAAGGAGATGCAGTACGACATCGGGTTCGTGCCCCAGCAGGACCTGATGCGCGGTTCCGACAGCGTGTTCCGCACGCTGATGGACGCGGCCTCCCTGCGCCTCCCCAAGAACATGTTCCGGGATAAGCGCAAGGAGCGGGTCGAGGAGGTGATGGGCGTCTTCGGCCTGACGCCCGTCAGGAACAACCTGGTGACCAAACTGTCCGGCGGCCAGCGCAAGCGGCTGTCCATCGCGATGGAATTCATCTCCAATCCGTCCCTTTTCATCCTGGACGAGCCGGACTCCGGGCTCGACGGCGTCATGGCGCGGGAACTGTTCCAGCAGCTGCGCGCGATCGCCGATCAGGGCAGGATCATCATCGTGATCACCCACACGCCGGACCGGGTGATCGACCTGTTCGACGACGTGATCGTCCTGGCCAAGGACGCGAAGCGCACGGGGCGCCTGGCGTTCTTCGGCCCGATCGGGGAGGCCAGAGAGTTCTTCGGCAAACACAGCATGGAGGAGATCGTCAAGTGTGTCAACCGCCAGGAAGAGGGCGGCGAAGGCCGGGCGGACGAGTTCATCCTCAAGTATACGGAGGTGCAGCATGGCTGAAATGAATCAGGCAAAGCCGGCGCGCGTCAGGCGCGTCCGTCACAGGGGCCGTGAAAGCCAGGTGCTGATCTATCTGGGCAAGCAGCTTCGGTTCTTCATCAACCAGAGCGACTGGAAAGTGCTGCCTATGGCCGCCATCATCGCGGCCCTGGTCTCCATGGTGATCAGGAATAAGATCTTCGTCACGATGGAAGGCGATCTGCTGGGGGCCTTTGCCCTGACCTGCGTGTGTATCTGGAACGGCTGCTTCAATTCCATCCAGGCCGTCTGCCGTGAGCGGCCCATCGTGAAGCGGGAACACCGCTCGGGCCTGCACATATCGGCCTATGTCACCGCCCACATGATCTACCAGCTCGCCCTTTGCGCGGCGCAGACGGGCCTGACGCTGTACGTGCTCCAGACCATGGGGGTGGTGTTCCCCGAAAAGGGCATCATGACGCGCTATATGCTGGTGGATCTGGCCATCTCCATGCTGCTGATCACCTACGCGTCGGATATGCTCAGCCTGTTCCTGTCCAGCATTTCCCACACCACCACCGGCGCCATGACCCTCATGCCCTTCGTGCTGATCTTCCAGCTGGTGTTTTCCGGCGGCCTCATCCCGCTGCCGGAGTGGAGCCAGGCTCTGTCCGATTACACCATCTCCAGCTACGGCATCCGGGTGCTGGCGTCCCAGGCGGGATACAATGATCTGCCCATGGTGACGGGCTGGGAGACTCTGGAAAAGATGAGGAACAACGAGATAGGCGGCACCGTCACCCTGGGGGATATCCTGGATATCCTGGACAGCCCCGCGGTGGCCAGACGCCGGGATACCGAGGTGATGAAGAGCTTCACGGTGGGCGAGGCGGCCGATATCCTCAGTGAGGCGGAGGAGAGCCTGCACCTGAGGGACAAGGAACTGTTCTATCCCATGACCGTGGGAGAACTGATGGATATCCTCCTGGAGCAGAAAGCCCTGGACGTGCTCTGGGATAAACCGCTCGCGGAGGGCGAGGACGGCACCGCCGTCACTGTCCGGGACGCCGTCACCCGATTCCGCGGCGACAAGGACGCGCAGGCGCTGACGGATCTTGTCATCGACAAGACCATCACCCTGGGTCAGGTACTGGATGCCCTGCACGTGGCGGACGCCGCGGAATTGTTCAGCGACACGAAGATCAACGAAGCCGTCACCCTGGGGGACATCATCGATTTCGCGGACAGCAACGCCGCGCTCCAGGCACAGCGGGACCGTGAGTTCACCTTCAAGACCACCGTTGGCGAGATCTTCGAGCTCTTCGGTGAGGAGAACGTGAAGGATATCGTGGAGCGCAGGACCGCCGCGGCGGCCTATAAGCCGGAGTACGCCAGCACGGAGGAGAACATCGTCGGCAACTGGATGATGATCGGCGTGTTCGTGATCGTGTTCGCCGTCCTGGCGACCATCGCCCTGGAATTGATCGACCGGGATAAGAGGTAACGGATTTGGATACGTTCAACTGGTGCTTTATCGGCACGGGGACCCTGGCTGAAAAAGTGGCAAAACAGCTCAGGGCGAGCGGACGGCACAGGATCGTCAGCTGCTATTCCCGCTCAAAGGACGGGCGTGAGAGATTCGCCCGGCAGTTTGGCGCGGCAGCATGCTCATCCGCCGAGGAAGCCATTTCGGCCCGGGATGTGGACGCGGTGTACGTGGTCACGCCCCACAATGCCCATTACCGCTGCGCGAAAACGGCGCTGGAACTGGGAAGACCGGTGCTCTGCGAGAAAGCCTTCACGGTCACGGCCGCCGAAGCGGAAGAGCTCATCGATCTGGCCCGCGAAAAAGGGATCTACCTGTGCGAGGCCATGTGGACCTGGTTCTCCGAGGGCGCCAGGATGGCCCGGGAATGGGTGTTGGAGGACAGGATCGGCCGCATCCGGTCCGCCCGGTTCAATTACCACGCCAACGTGACCGGCTACGCGCCCCGGGTGACCGATCCCAAAAGGCCGGCGGCGCTCTGCTGGATGTGACCGTGTATCCGATCACCTATGCCTACCGGCTGTGGGGCATGCCCGTGAAAGTGGAGAGCAGGGCCCGCCTTAAGAACGGGATCGACCTGACGGATGACATCGCCCTCACCTTTGAGAACGGCCTCATGGCGCAGATCAGCGCGTCGATCATCGACAGCAAAGGGTTTGAGATCATGCGCCTTGAAGGGGAGCGGGGCAGGATCACGGCTCCCTTTTACCACTGTGTCAGTTTCCTCACCCTGAGGGACTTTCGCGGCCGGGGCGAGGTGTTCAGGAGCCGGACCATCGTCAACACCTACCTGGAGGAGTTCGATATCGTGGCGGACGAGATCAGGCGCGGCCTTAAAGAGAGCGAATACGTGCCCCTGCGCTGCACCCTGGACGTGATGCGCATCCTGGACACGGTCCGGTCCCAGATCGGCCTTGAATATGACGACCTCGAATAATGAACAGTCCCGCTGATCCATATCAAAAAGCGGCGCGCCCTGCTTTCGGGCGCGCCGCTTTGATCGTTGAAGGACGGGGCATCAGGTGAGGATCTTCAGCTGCTCCCTGACGTCACCGCCGGCGAAGGTGATGAATTCCCTGACGGTACAGCACACCTCATCCCCGGTCCTGAACTCACGGTTGGCGAAGCCGTCCGCGATGGCGCGCACCACGGCGCTGCCCACCCTGATCCTCAGATCGGTGGTGTCGCCCAGGTAGTACATCCTTTCCACCGTGCCCCGGATGCCGCCTTCCTCATGGCTCACGCGGATGTTCTCCGGGCGGATGGCCGCCACGACCGGGCCGTCTTTCGTGTTTTCGGGGGCCTGCAGGTCCGTGCCCCAGCCATTAAGGCGGATGACGCCGTCTTTGGCTTCCCCTTCATAGAAGGCCACCTTGCCCAGGAAGTCCGCCACGAAGGGATTGGCGGGCCGGTTGTAGATCTCGTCCGGTGTGCCGGACTGCTGGACCACGCCGTTGTTGATCAGGAAGATGCGGTCGCTCATGGCCATGGCTTCGGTCTGGTCGTGGGTCACGTACACCACGGTGATGCCCAGGGCCTTGGTGATGTCCTTGATCTCAAAGCGCATGCTTTCCCGGAGCTTCGCGTCCAGGTTGGACAGCGGCTCGTCCAGCAGCAGCAGCTTCGGCTCGGCCAAAAGGGCCCGGGCCAGGGCGACGCGCTGCTGCTGTCCGCCGGAGAGCTGGCTGGGCAGCCGGTCCGCGTACTGGCTCAGGTGCACCACTTCCAGGATGTGGGCGACCCGCCGGGCGATATCCGCTTTGTTCACGTGCCGGATCTGAAGGGGATAGGCCACGTTGTCGAACACCGTCATGTGGGGCCACACGGCGTAGGACTGGAACACCATGCCGATATCCCGTTTTTCCGGCGGCAGGAAGGTCTTCCCGCCGGACACCAGCTTGTCGTCGATCCAGATCTCGCCGGTGGTGGGGGTCTCAAAACCCGCGATCATCCGGAGCATCGTGGTCTTCCCGCAGCCGGAGGGGCCCAGAAGGGTCACGAATTCCCCGTCCCGGAACACGTCGTTGAATTCCCGGAGCACGGTCACGCTCCCATAGCTCTTGGTCAGGTTTTTGATGGTAACGACGGCCATTTTGCCCTCCTCAGATGGAGAATTCGCCCTTGGTGAGGCGGTTCAGCACGAAATTGAAGATCACGACGAACAACAGGATGCCGCAGGCCATGGCGCAGGCCTGGGGCTGGGAGGTGAAGGTCCAGTACTGGTAGAGCTGGAAACCGATGGTCTTGGTCTCCGTGGAGTACAGAAGGGTGGTCATGCTCAGCTCATAGAAGCTGGGGATGAAGATCAGGAACCAGCCGGCGGCGATGGAGGGGAAGATCAGGGGCCCGGTCACCCGCAGCATGGTCCGAAGCCAGCCGGCGCCGGATATCTGGGAGCTTTCTTCCAGGCTCACGTGGATCTGGGACATGGCGGCGGACACCGTGCGCATGCCCATCATCAGGTACTTGATCAGGTAGGCCACCACCAGGATGGCGGCGGTGTTGTAGATGTCCACACCGAACTGCCCGCGCATGGTCATGATCAGGCCCAGGGCGATGACCACCGAGGGCGTGCCGGAGCCGAGGGTGATCATGAAGTCCGGCATCTTCCGCCCGCGGATCCTCGTTCGCTGCATCAGGTAGCTGCTGGTGCAGGCGATGATGATGCCGATGGTTGCCGCCGCCACGCCGAAGATCACGGAGTTTTTAAGGCACATCAGCGTCTCATCCCTTAAAAGGGACTGCCACTGGCTCAGGGTGAAATTCCCCTCGGCCCACAGGGCTTTGCCCACATCCGTTTTAAAGGAGGTGGTCAGGATGGTGGCGAAGGGCACGGCCACCGCGATGACCGCGAAGAGGGACACGGCAACGGTCATGGGCACGCGCCATTTCCTCAGGTCCACCCGGGCGGGCCGGGTGGATTTCCCGGACACGGTGATATACTGGCGCTTGGCGATGATCCCGTCGGATATGTACAGTACGATCAGGGCGATCACGATCAGGAACACCGCCAGGCCCGTGGCGTCGTCGATGCCCTGGACGCCCAGGCCGTAATAGTCGATGATGCGGGTGGTGACGGTGTGCACGTTCCCCGGAGCGCCGATGATGGACGGGATCCCGTAGCAGCTGGCGGCGCAGATGAACACCAGCAGCGCCCCGGCGATCAGCGAGGGCGTCATCATGGGCAGCGTCACCCGCCACACGGTCACCAGGGGATTGGCGCCGGAAGCCCGGGAAGCCTCCTCCAGGGAGGGATCCATCTTTTCCATGGCGCGGGAGATGGTGATGAAGGCGTAGGGGAAATAGAAGGTGGTCAGCACCCAGATCAGGCCGCCCAGGGAGTAGATGTTCAGCGGCCCTTCCGCGGCGCTCAGGTGGAACAGGCCGCGCAGGATCAGGTTGATGGTGCCCACGTTCTTGTTGAGCAGCCTCAGCCAGGCCATGGCCCCCACGTAGGGCGGCACCATGTAGGTCATCACGAACAGGGACCGGAAAAACTTCCGGCCGTAGAGATTCGTGCGCCCCACCAGCCAAGCCAGGGGGAAAGCGATCAGGGTGCCGAGCACCATCGTGCTCCCCGAGGCGACCAGGGTGTTGGTCAGGGCCTGCCAGTTCATTTTGTAGGTGTACAGCCGGCGGAAGATCTCCAGGGAGAAGCCGTCTCCGGGGAAGAAGGCCCGGATGAGCAGATAGATGAGAGGCAGCATCTGGAACAGGAGCAGGAAGTCCACGATCGCCAGGATCAGGAACCATTTGATGTCCATCTTCCAGCTGCGGTCCGCCCGGAGAAGGAAGTACATCAGCAGGACATCCACCGCCAGAATGACGCCGGAGAGGATCACGCTCCTGGCGTGCCCGTACACGAAAGCGCTCACGGGGGAAATGCGCCCCGTCCCGGCCTCATATATCAGGTCCGCCGCCTTTTTCTCATCCCCGGCGGAGCGGGAAAGGGCCAGGGCGGCGTCCTTGTCCAGCACCGAAAAGCTCTCGCTGCCGCTGGCCAGGAACACCTGTGTGATCTGGGCGGCGTCCGCTCCTTCCAGGGCGGCGATGGTGCTCAGCGCGCTGTCGTCGGCCGGGCTGCCGCCGGAGGCCAGCAGGGCGAGCATCCGGTCCCGTGCCCCGTCCATGTCCTCCACCGCGGCCAGGGACTTCCTCTGGGAAGTGGACAGCTTTTTGCGTGTGACGGAATAGGTCATGGACAGCATTTCCCACACCTGCTCGTCCGTACAGCTGTCCGGGTCAGGCGCGGCCGGGGCTTCTTTGAGCAGGCGGCGCGCCGTTTCGGCGCTGCCGGCGGCGACCTGTTCCGGGGCGCGCTCAAGGGCCGGGCGGATGATCCTGCGGTACAGTTCATCCGCCCCGGCCTTCAGGGTGAGCGCGTCGGCCCAGGCGCTGCCGGACACGTATCCGGAGCGCCGGGCGGCATCCAGTCCATGGATCCCCGCCGCGGTCAGCATGACGGATACGGCCATCAGGCAGGCCAGGATGATCAGTATGATCGTTTTGCCGCGTTTCACGTTTCTGCCGTCATGTGTCATTTACTTTTCCCTCAGGGCAGGGTGACCGCTTCCTGGAACTTCAGGCGGATCGCGTCCCGCTCATGGTAGCAGCGCTCCCAGTCGACGCCCATGTCGTTGGCCACCATGGTGTCCGTGTCCAGGGAGTCGTAGGGGTATTCCGTCATGCCCTTGATCACGCCGTGCATGTAGCCGTTGATGATGCAGCGCTGGCCTTCTTCGGTGAGCAGCCACTGCGTGATGGCTTCACAGGCCTCGATGTTGGCGTGAGCGCTCTTATCTTCCTTGATCGTCATGGCGGTGCTGGGGATCAGGATCACGCCGTCCTCGGGATAGATGCAGGCGATGGGGGAGTTTTCTTCTTTGCGCACCTTGAGCACGGATTCCTCCAGGATCATGATCACCTTGCACTCACCGGTCTGGAGCTTGGCCAGGGCCGTGGAGCCGGACTCGATCATCACGCCGTTTTTGCCCAGAGCGTCGAAATACTCGTAGCCGTACTTGTCCGACAGGGCCGTGACAGCGGCCATGGCCGTGCCGGAGCTGAGGGGATTGCTCATGGAGATCTGGCCCTTGAGGCTCTCGTCATAGGCGAAATCCTTAAAGGTCTTGGGCAGCTCCTCGGCGCTGTACTTCTCCGGATTGTAGGCCAGCACCATGTTGCACACCCTCACGGGGTACCAGTAGCCCTCGGGGTCATAGTCGAAGCGGAAAAGGCCCTCGGCGCCTTCCACATCCATCTGCTCCAGGTATCCGTAATCCTTGAGCTCCAGGGAGTAGGCCGGTTCCGCCACCAGCAGCATGTCGCAGCCCAGCACGCCGGTGCGGTCGGGGCCCATCTCGCCGGCGATCTTGGTCTGCAGGCTGCCGGTGCCGGCGTAGAAGAAGGTCACGTTCAGGTTGGGGAATTCTTTTTTGAGCTCTTCGTTCATCCTGTCGAAGATCTCCTGGTACATGGACGTGTAGATGACCACATCGCCTTCCACATCCTCGTTCACGGCGAGGGCGGCGGTGCAAAG
>CACZOZ010000262.1:0-6734 GCA_902782865.1 uncultured Eubacteriales bacterium | reverse complement strand
GTGTCGGTATTCCCATAATAAATTCTTTCCAATCAAACCCGAAGTTTTTTGCAAATTCTCCGTATGTCCCCCTCATAGATTCAGGCAGTTCTTTGTATTGGTATTTCATCTTGCTCCTTCCTTCCGTACGAAAGCCAACATAAGGATCAACTTCAATTATTTCGGCAACCTTCGAGCTGTCGATCTGTTACTTTGTATTCTTCCTACAGGTAAACTTCACATCATAGCCGAGCTCGTTCATCATCTTTACGAACGTTTATTCACGATTCGCTCCAGGCGCGTTGTTCTTCTTTGCTGTGGTGATGGAAGCGATGAGCAATTTCCTGAGCTTGCTGCATTGCGAGAACGATGTATTATATTCCTCTTTTGTAATAATCCCAGCCTCATGGAATACGCCAAGCCAGTAATCCGTTTCATAGCATTCCTTCAGTGCGATCTGAAACTTGTTGATGAAATCTGCTTTGCTGGAAGCGTAATTCGCCTCATGGATATTCGCGCCGATGCTTGTCCCGCTGCGAAGCAACTGATTGATGATGGCGGTTGCTTTGTTGCGAGTTTTCATTGTATCGCACAGATGGATCATGTCAACGGCAAATTGCTTTGAAAGAGCGACTAACTGGTTTTCAGCCATAACGATCCTCCAATGGGATGATTTGCGCTTCGCGCATGATTTGGCTCCGCCATGATTTCTCGCTTCGCTCCATGAATTGAAAATTGCGCCCTATGCGCCGCAGCGCAATTCACGTCCGAAGGGCAATTCATGACGCGGAGCGTCAATTCACGCGCTCAGGCGCAATTCATTGTCGGGACAGTAATACTACCGTCTCGACGTGCTCCGTCCACGGGAACATATCCACCCCCTGCACCTTTTCCGCCCGGTAGCCCTTTTCGGTCAGGACGGCGATGTCCCGCGCCTGGGTGGCGGGATCGCAGGAGACATACACGATCTTCGGTACACCGGCGGCGGCCAGGGCGTCCAGCACCTTTATATCGCAGCCCTTCCGGGGCGGGTCCAGCACTGCGGCGTCGAACGCGCCCTCCCTTTCGATCAGCCCGGGCAGCACGTCTTCGGTGTTGCCGGCGTAAAAGCGGGCGTTTTTCACGCCGTTGAGGCGGGCGTTGCTCCCGGCGTCCCGGACGGCGGCCTCCACGGCCTCGATGCCCACCACCTCCCGGCAGTGTTTCGCCAGCAGCAGGGAGATGGTGCCGGCGCCGCAGTACAGGTCCAGCACCCGCTCGTCCCCCTGAAGGCCGGCAAAGTCCAGGGCGCACCGGTAGAGCCGCTCGGCCTGGGAGATGTTCACCTGCAGGAAGCTTAAGGGGGAGATGTCGAACAGGCTGCCGCACAGGGTGTCCCTCAGGCGCTCTTCCCCGGACAGCACTTCATTTTGAAGCCCCAGTACCACGTTGCCCCTTTGGGGCTGGATGTTCACGACCAGGGAGGTGACCGCGGGGAGGGCGTCGGCGGCCCGCTTCAGTTCGGCTTTGTGGGGGATGTCCTGCCGGGACACCACCACCAGCATGATATGTCCTTCACGGTCGCGGCGCAGCATGATGTGGCGGATGAGGCCGCTGTGGCTGCTCTCGTCATAGGGCGGCACAGAATACTCTTCCATCCATTTGAGCACCGCCCTCACGGCGGGCATGGTGCTTTGATCGGTCAGCAGGCAGTCCTCCACCGGCACCAGACGGTGGCTGCGGGGCGCGTAGTAGCCCGCCCGGACGCGGCCGTCCACACTGGCCACGGGCAGGATCACCTTGTTGCGGTACCGCCAGGGATCGTCCATGCCCCATACGGGCGGCACGTCCAGATCCACTTTGGCGATGCGGGCGAGCACGTCCCTGATATGCTCCCGCTTGATCTCAAGCCCCGTTTGGTAGTCCATGTGCTGCAGCACACAGCCGCCGCACTGCCGGTAGCAGGGGCAGGGGGGCTCCCGCCGCGCCGGCGAGGGGGTGAGGATCTCCAGGGCCTTGAGGAAGGCGCAGTTTTTCTGCACCTTTTCCACCCGGGCGGTGACCTTTTCGCCGGCCAGCGCGTTTTTGATGAACACCGTCATGCCCTCGTGCCGGGCAAGGCCCATGCTGCCGGCCATTTTCTCGACGGTCAGGGTCAGGATATCGTTTTTGTTCATGCCTTTTCTCCCGTGATCAGGCGCGCTTCCATATAGAAGCGCTTTTCGTTGGCCTCGCCCATGGAAAAGGTCTTCCGGGGCAGGGGACCGGGGCGCACGGCGTCAAAGAAACCGTCCTTCGGGATGGGCGGCACCAGGATGCCCACGGTGCCGGGCCGGGATGAAAGGGCGCGCACGGCGTCCTCCCCGTGGACGTAATCGATCTCGAACCCGCCCCTTTGGTCCAGGGCGGCCTGCACGGTGCCCACGGGCAGGGGGTGCAGGGGCTTTTCAAAGCGCAGGGGTTTGTCCCCGTCCCCGGTCACCAGGATGACGTCGGGATCCGCCGCGCAGGGCACGGGGGAGGCCGCGGCGAGGCAGTCGAGCACCTGGTTCGCGTCCGCATGGAACACCACCCGGTGGATGGGCTCGAATGTGAGGGCCGGGCAGTAGATGTTCACCAGCTCCACGGATGCCCATTGGGCCGGATGGTCTTTGAGGGCCTCTTTGGGCAGGGACTTTTTGAGCTCCTCCCAGTAAGCCTTGGCGGTGGCCAGGGAGTGGTTGCCGTCGCCCACGGCGAAAAAGATGTCCCCCGGGCGTTTGCTGTCGAGCAGCCTGTCCAGGGCGTCCCCGGTCTTTTTGAGGGCTTCGCCCTCCACGGCCCATCCCCTCAGGTGCCCCCCTGACATCATCAAGTCCGTGTCATAGAGGAGGGGCAGGCCGCTCAGCATATCCCGGGCCCGGCCGATGACCGTGTCCTGCGGATCGTCCAGCAGCATCATCACGTGGCTCAGCTCGATCGGGGCGCCCCGGCGCACATGGAGGCGGGGCGGGATCCTCTCCACGATCGTGCCCTCCGTGGGGCGGATGGGGGAGACGGAGGAACGGGAATAGTCATAGGCCTCCAGGTCGACGGTGATGACAAGGCCCCAGCGCGCGCCCGAGGGCGTTGAACGCTCCGTGAGCACGAACCCGTCCCGGACCTTCTCGGTGAGCACGCCCCGGGCAAGATAATCTTTCATCGCCCGCTGGATCTGAGGCACCCGTGTTTGTGTTTCATTGAGCCAACATTCCGGCAGGATCATCCGGAGGGTGGAGGGGGCGTTTGACACGAAAGCGTCGGCCGCCTCCCATTTTTCCTTCTCGGAGGTGTACTGATCGCACGCGATGACCGCGTATTTCTTCAGATCGATATTCTCTTTGGGCAGCAGGAAAGCGCCGCCGGACCAGATCCTGTTCATTTCAGATGTCTCCTTTTAAAAGTCGGTGAGTCCACAGGTCCATGATATCAGAAATCACGCAAAGGTCAATCGTTGATGACACTGTATTTTCGCTTGTATGCCGGGTAAAAATATGGTAAACTGTGCCGTAAGAAACTTTGGGAATATCACCTTTGGATCGAAGCGCTCCGGCGCTTTGAAATATTGAGAAAGAGGTGCTGTTATGAAGAAAGCGTTATCCATCCTGCTGGCGCTCGCTATGGCGCTGTCCCTTGTCCCCATGGCCATGGCCGAGGGCAATGTGCTCCGTTACGGCGTGGACGCCGACGCGGCGGGCGGCTTTGACCCCCACACCATTTCCGCCGTGGCCTCTATGCGCATGATCGCGCAGATGTACAACACCCTGGTGGACGTGGACGAGGACCTGAACGTGGTGCCCGAGCTGGCCACCAGCTGGGAGCAGCCCGATGACGTGACCTATATCTTCCATCTGGCGGAAAACGTCACCTTCCACTCCGGCCGCAAGATGACCGCCGAGGATGTCAAGTACTCCTTCGACCGTATCCTCGACCCGAACCTGGGCGCCCTGGGCAATTCCAGCAGCTACGCAGGCGATATCGACACGGTGGAAGTGGTGGATGACTACACCGTGAAGATCACCCTCAAGAACATCAACGCGCCCTTCCTGGCCAACCTGTCCTCCTCCTACTGCTCCATCGTGGACAAGGACGTGGTGGAAGCCAATGAGGGCAGCCTGCTGCTGGCGGACGGCGGCACCGGCCCCTACACCCTGGGCGAATGGGTGCCGGACAACAGCGTCACCGTGAAGGCCTATCCCGGATACTTCGACGAGGCGGGCAAGGCCACCTTCGACGCCATCGAGTTCTACGTGCTCACCGACGCTTCCGCCCGCCTGGCCGCCCTGCGCACCGGCGCGGTGGACCTGATCGTGGCGGATACCGCGATGCTGGACCTGGTGGAGAAGGACGATAACATCAAGACCGTCTCCTACCAGAGCCGCAACTACACCGGTCTGTTCCTGAACCCGAACCGCGCGCCCTTTGACAACCCCCTGGTGCGTCAGGCCGTCAACCTGGCCCTGGACCGTGAAGAGATCATCGAGTTCGCCTTCAACGGCAAGGCCCTGATCTCCGGCTTCGTGCCCGCCTCCCTGGGCCACTGGGCCGTGGATGTGTCCGGCAACGAGTACTACACTCAGAACATCGAGAAGGCCAAGGCCCTTCTGGCCGAGGCGGGCTATCCCGACGGCTTCGAGACCAATATCATCGTGGGCCTGCTGGACAGCATCCGTGACACCGGCCTGGTGGTGGAGCAGCAGCTGGCCGAGATCGGCATCAAGGCCAATGTGCAGGATGTGGAGCGCGGCCAGTATCTGGACGCCTGGAACGGCCACGATTTCGATATCATGGTCTGCCAGAACGGCGCGGGCTCCGATCCCAGCCGCGCGGTGGCGTTCTTCTTCAAGACCGGTTCCTCCGCCAACATCCAGGATTATTCCAACGCCCGGGTGGACGAGCTGTGCGAGCTGGCCGTGGCCACTTCCGATACCGCCAAGCGTGAGGAATACTATAAGGAAGCCATCGAGATCATCCTGAACGACTGCGTCGTGGCCATCGTGGCCAGCCCGCAGGAGTACTTCCTGGCCTCCACCGCCCTGGAGGGCTTCGCCCCCAACGCTTCCAACGCCAACAACTTCTCCGGCGTGACTCTGAATAAGTGATACTGTGATATGACTGAAGGTGCGGGGCGCATGCCCCGCACCTTGCCTGTTTGAATCTGACCTGAGGTGTGAGCCATGCGCGATTACATCATCCGGCGCCTGATAGGGCTGATCCCCATCCTGATCGGCGTGAGCATCGCCATCTTCATCGTCATGCAGCTCATCCCCGGCGACGTGGTGTCCGGGATCCTGGGCATCGAGGAAACGCCCGAGCTGCGGGCCATGTGGGAAAAGAAACTGGGCCTGGACAAGCCCCTGCTCCAGCAGTACCTTTCCTGGATCGGGAAGGCGGTGACCGGCGACTTCGGGGAGTCCTTCCGCACGGGCGCGCCGGTGTTCCCTGAGATCATGAACCGGTTCGGGATCTCGGCGGAACTGGCGCTCCTGGCCTGCGTGATCGCGTGGATCATCGCCCTGCCTTTGGGGGTGCTCAGCGCCCTCAAGCGCAACAGCGTGGTGGACAGGATCGTGCGGGTGGTGGCGCTGCTGGGCGTGTCCGTGCCCAACTTCGCCTCCGCCACGCTGCTGATCCTTTTCTTTTCCAAGGCGTTCAATTATTACTCCCCGGTCAAATACGTGGGCCCGTTCGAGAACTTCGGCACCAATATGGAGATCATGCTGCTGCCGGCGTTCATCTTAGGGTCTGTGATGGCGGGCTCCGTGATGCGCATGACCCGTTCCTCCATGCTGGAGGTGCTCCGGCAGGACTATATCAAGGGCGTGAGGGCCAAGGGCGCGCCGGAGAGGGTGACGATCTTCCGGCACGCCTTCCGGAACAGCTCCATCCCCATCGTGACGCTCATCGGCATGCAGATCGGCGGCCTGATGGGCGGCACTGTGGTGATCGAGCAGATCTTTTCCATCCCCGGCCTGGGGCAGTTCACCCTCACCGGCATCTCCCAGAGGGACTATCCGGTGGTGCAGGGCTGCGTGCTGTTCATCGCCTTCGTGTACGTGGTCGTGAACCTGCTGGTGGATATCCTCTACACCTATATCGACCCGCGGATCAGCTATCAGTAAAGGAGGGGCGGCGATGAAGAAAAAGACCAAGCCCGTCAGGAACCGCGCTCTCCCCGGCAGCGAGAGCCTCCTAAAGCAGCTGTGGCTCGATCCCATGGGCCGCGCCGGCATGATCGGCGTGGGCCTCATCATCCTTCTGGCGGTGTTCGCTCCCTGGATCGCCCGGTTCGACGTGGCCAAGATGCACGCCCGGGACAAGCTCACCGGGCCCAACGCCGTTTACTGGTTCGGCACGGACAATTTCGGCCGGGACGTGTTCAGCCGCATCGTGTACGGGGCCCGGGTGTCCCTCATCGTGGGCATCGTGGCCGTGGGCATCGCGGCCGGCTTCGGCTACCTGTTCGGCCTGATCGCCGGCTTTTTCGAGGGCCGGGTGGAAACGGTCATCATGATGGTGATGGACGTCATCTTCGCCTTCCCCTCCATCCTGCTGGCGCTGTTCATCGTGTCCGCACTGGGCACGAGCATCGTCAACACGATGATCGCCATCGGCATCGTTAATATCCCCGTCTTCTGCCGCACCGTGCGCGCGTCCGTAAAGACCGTCAAATCCACCGATTACATCGCCAACGCCCGGTCGATCGGGCTGAAAAAGATGGCGATCCTGTTCCGCCACGTGACGCCCAACGTAATGGC
>CACZOZ010000261.1:0-6041 GCA_902782865.1 uncultured Eubacteriales bacterium | reverse complement strand
TACGGCACCAAGCTGATGGTGGTGCGCGAGACGGGGAACGACACGGACTTCGTGGACTTCTTCACCATCTACAAGGGCTACAACGTGGAATTCAACGTCACCCCGGGCGCCGAGGCGAAGGAACTGACGAACGAGCAGATCAAGACCTGCATCGACTTTCTGACCGACCTGGACTTCGTGGAAGTCAAGTAACACGAAAGTGGAAAAACCAAAAAGAAAGAGAGACAACACTCCGGCCCGGCTGATCATCAGCCGGGCCGGGGCTGTTTTATGCCGGGATCTGAAACAAAAACAGATGGATGGTTACGTTTCGGGCTGCTGATCAGATATAATAAAGCCATGATCGGCGCCGTCCCTGCGGCTGATGGGGACGGTTCTTCTTGACATATCTCCTCGATCGTAATGCAACAGGCTCAAACCCTTTCGGTCAGGGGTCTGAGCCCGTTTCACAGTCACGCGTATGGGCGTTTTTGCTTGTCCGGCCCGCCGCTTATTCCCTTTCGCACAGTTCCCGGACGATTTTTTCCAGATCCTCCGCGCTGTCGGCGATATGGTCGGCGCCGTAGGTCAGCACATCCTCTCTGGACCGGAAGCCCCAGGTGACGCCGATGGAGGTGATGCCGGCGTTTTTGCCGCAGCTCACGTCCATCAGGGTGTCGCCCACAAAGACGGCTTCCTCAGCTGTGACGCCGATCTCTTCAAGGATGCTCAGCGCCGCGGCGGGATCGGGCTTGAGGGGCACACCGTCGCGCCGGCCCCGTGTCACGGTGAAGGCAAAGCCCGGGAAACAATATCCCAGCACTTTCTTGACGTCCGTCTCGTCCTTGTTGGACAGGCAGCACACCTTGAGGCCCATGCATTCAAAGGCTTTCAGGGCTTCGGGGATGCCGGGGTAGGGACGGCTGTCCACGGCGCAGTTCTCGGCGTAGTCCGCTCTGTAATAGCCCAGCACCGTGTCGAACATGTCCGTCCTTTCGCCGACGGAGCGCTCCGTGAGCTTGAACACGCCGTTGCCCACCTTCATCAGGTAGTCCCTGGTGGGAAAGGTGGGAAGGCCGGCTTTCTCAAGGCTGCGGTTCATGGCGGCGGCGATGTCCGGCAGGGAATCCACCAGTGTGCCGTCCAGGTCGAACAGGATGGCTTTTTTCATTTTACGCTTTCACCGTGCCGTCGGGGTTGAACAGGGGCAGCTTTTCCAGGTAGATGATATCGTCCCGCTCCTGGGCCGCGCCCTCGGCCAGGATAGCCATCTTGCCCACGATGATGCCGCCGGCCTGGGTCACCAGCTTTTCCACGGCTTTCAGGGATTCGCCCGTGGAGATCACGTCGTCCACGATCAGCACTCTCTTGCCGCGCATGGCGTCGGCGTCGTCCTGATCGATGCACAGGGTCTGCTTTTTCTCGGTGGTGATGGAGGTGACTTCCGTGGTGAACACGTTGCGCATATACAGTTTCGGGGCTTTCCGGGCGATCAGGTAGCGGTTCTCGCCGTGCTGGCGCGCCATCTCGAACACCAGGGGGATGCCCTTGCTCTCAGCGGTGATCAGGATGTCGTGCTCCGGGGCCACCTTCAAAAGCCCGGCCGCGCAGGCGCTGGTCAGCTCCACGTCGCCGAAGATCACGAAAGCGCCGATGTACAGGTCGTCGCTGACCCGGCACAGCGGCAGGTGCCTCTTCAGGCCGCAGATGTTCATGGTATAGGTCATGCTCATGGATGGATCCTCCTTCTATGTGATGATCGTTATAGGATACGGGTGTGCTTTTTCTTCAGTTCGCCCTTCTGCCCCCGCAGGATCAGTTCCGTGTACCGGTCCACCACCATGTCCATGATGTCCGCCCAGGGGATGGGGATGGTCTCCTTCGCTCTCAGGGATACGGCCTTGAGCTTTTCCTCGTCGCTCACGGCCCGGACGATCACGTCCCTCAGGTGCTCCGAGTCGTCCCGGCACAGCCAGCCGTTTTCCCCGTCCCGGATGATCTCCGACGCGCTGGAGCCCTCCGCCAGGATCGAGGGAGTGCCCATGGCCGCGGCTTCCCGCACCACCATGGGGGCGTTGTCGTACAGGGAGGGGAACAGGAACAGCGTGGCGGACGCGTACAGGGCGTCCAGGGTCTTCGTGTCGGTGATATGCCCCACCAGAAGGGCTTCGTTCTCCAGACCCAGCTCCACGATCTTCCGGCGGATGGCGTCCCGGTCGGGTCCCTGCCCGGCCAGCAGCAGCCGGAAGTCGCCGCCCTGCTTTTTCATCAGCGCGCAGGCTTCCAGGATCCTCAGGATGTTCTTTTTCCAGTTCAGCTGGCCCACGAACAGGAACACGTTCTGCACTTCATTGAGTTCATAACGGGCCTGCACCATTTTGAGGGACTCCTCGTCCACCTCCCTGCGGGTGACGCCGTTGGGGATGACATGGATGGGGCCCTTGTAGCCGTAATCCTGGAGCACCCCGGCGGTCTGGCTGCCCACGGCCCACACGTCGTCGCAGCGCTCGTAGAAGTCCACCACCATCTTGGTGCCGATGGAGGCCAGGGACTCGGAATGGGTGATCTTCAGGAAATCGTCGTAGTACTTGGAGTGGAAGGTGCCCACCAGGGGGATGTTCCTTTTCCGGGCCAGGCGCAGGGCTTCCGTGCCGGCGGTGAAGGGGCTGTGGGTGTGCACGATGTCCAGCGGGATCATCTTCATGCGCTTGCGATAGTGCTTGTCGCCCTTGGCCTCGCCGGTCTGGTATTCCCCGATGGCGGGCACCTTGTAGCTGATGAAGTCCACCAGCTCAAAGGGGTAGCCGCCCCGGTACCCGGTATCGTACATGGGCGCGATCACCGTCACCTCGTGCCCCTTCAGGCACAGGTTGTTGGCGTATTCGTATACGACACGGCCCACCCCGTCCACGATGGGCAGGAAGGTGTCGGTCACTTCTCCGATGCGAAGCATAGTTTCCTCCGTTCCTTAAGGCTCCCCGTTCTTCCTGACGATGCCGGCCGCGGCGTTCAGGTCCGCTTCCGTCAGGGTCATCAGAGCCTCCCGGGTGACGCTCTCTTCTTTGGCCAGCCGGTCCGCCTGCCGCGCGATGGCGGTCTCGAACAGGTTGCGGGCGCCCCGGGCGTTGCCGAAGCCCTCCACGTCCTTCATGCGCTCCTTCAGGATGCTCTCGAGCACCGGCCCGGCGCCCTCATCCAGGGCGTAGCCGCTCTTTTCACAGCGCATCAGGAAAATATCGATGAGCTCTTCCAGGGAATAATCCGGGAAATGGAGATACCGGTTGAACCGGCTCTCCAGGCCGGGGTTGGACTCGATGAATTCCTTCATCAGGTCGGTATACCCCGCCACGATCACGATCAGGTCGTCCCGGTGGTCCTCCATGGCCTTGAGCAGCGTGTCCACCGCCTCCTGGCCGTAATCCGTGCCGCCCCGGTTGGTCAGGGCGTAGGCCTCGTCGATGAACAGCACGCCGCCCAGGGCTTTTGTGATCACTTCCTGGGTCTTGATGGCGGTCTGGCCCACGAAGCCCGCCACCAGGCCGCTGCGGTCGGTCTCCGTCAGATGGCCCTTGCTCAAAAGGCCCAGGGTTTTGAAGATCCGGGCCATCAGGCGGGCGATCATGGTCTTGCCCGTGCCGGGGTTCCCGGTGAACACCATGTGCAGGCTCATTTCCACCACCGGCAGGCCCTGCTCCCGGCGCATCTTCATCACGTTGATCCAGTTGATCAGGCTGTCCACCTGCTCCTTGATCATGTCCAGGCCGATGTAGGAGTGGAGCTCCGCCTTCAGGTCCTCGATAGTCTCCTCGGGCTCTTTCTCCTCTTTGGGCGGCTCGCTCTTCTTCTCTTCGGCTTTTTTGTTTTCGGGCGCGGCCTGCTCCGGCCTTGAAGGCGCGCCGCTCTCCACCTGGTTCTTCAGGCCCCAGAAATCGTCCGCCAGGGACTGGAACTGCTTTTTGAGCAGGTCCTGCATGATGTCGTTCTGCCGCTGGATGATCTCGTCTTTGCGGTCCATATCAGCCTCTTTGTTTTCTGTCGATGTTCGTTGTATCAGGTGAGGGAGGCCCCGTGTACCTGCCGGCCGTTGACAAAGACCGCGCGGGCCCGGCACTGGATGTCCCTCAAGGGGTCACCGTCAAAGACCGCCACGTCGGCGTCCTTGCCCTTTTCCAGGGAGCCCACCCGGTCGGCCACGCCCGCCACCTTCGCGGGGTTGAGGGTGATGGCCTTCCAGGCGCCCTCCTCGCTCATGCCCTCCTTCATGGCCATGCCGGCGCACAGGGGGAGGTACTGCAGGGGGATGACCGGCGCGTCGGTGATGATGCACACGTCGAGGCCGGCCTTTTCCAGGATGCCGGCGGTGGCGAATGTCTTTTCCCTCAGTTCCGCCTTGCTCTTGCCGCCCAGGGACGGGCCCACCAGCACGGGGTAGTCATACCGGCTGAGCACGTCGGCAATGAGATGCCCCTCGGTGCAGTGGTCCAGGGTCAGTTTCACATTGAACTCCCGGGCCACCCGGATGGCGCTGAGGATATCGTCGGCCCGGTGGGCGTGGGCCTTTAAGGGGATCTCGCCGTTGACCACGGGCAGCAGGGCCTCGCACTTGATGTCATAGGGGCGCTTGCCCTCGCCCTTTTCCTCCCAGGCCTTCAGCTCGTCCCGGTAATTGAAGGCCTTCTGAAGGGCTTCCCTCAGGATGCCCACCACGGCCATCCGGGTCACGGGGGTCTGGCGGCTGTTCTGGCCGTAGCAGCCCTTGGGGTTCTCACCGAAGGCCACCTTCATGGCGGCGGGGGAGCGCATCACCATGTCATCCACGCAGTGCCCGTACAGCTTCACGGCCAGGAAAGTCCCGCCGATCACGTTGGCGGAGCCGGGGCCCGTCATGGCGGAGGTCACGCCGCCGGCAAGGGCCAGGGAGAGGGCCTCGTCCATGGGATTGAACCCGTCGATGCCCCTTAAGTGCGGGGTCAGGGGAGAGGAAGTCTCGTTGATGTCTACGCCCTCCCAGCGGATGGCCTCGCCGTGCAGGCCGATATGGGTGTGGGCGTCCATCAGGCCGGGGGTGACCAGCATGCCGGTCACGTCGGCCGCGGGGCACCCGGCAGGCGCCTCGATAGAAGGGGCGATCCCGGCGATCTTCCCGTCGTCACCGATGAGCAGGTCTCCGGTAAAGTCGGGACCGGTGATGGGTTTGATATGGCCTCCGCGCAAAAGCAGCATGGTGTTTCTCCTTTCACGGCCGGGGATATCGCGCCCGCCGGCCCGTCCCATTGTAAGTCACATCCGGGGGATAGTCAATCCTTCACCCGTTCCCCGAGATAATCCAGAAGGCGCTGCTGCTCCTCCTCCCAGGGGGCGTCCGGGTCGTACTCCACCGGCGCCATCACCGTGATGGTCCTTTCGTCCTGATCCACGTGCACGGGATAGAACTTCACTTTCAGTTTCGCTTTCCGCCAGGCCATTGGCGCGAGAAGCACGAAGCCGCGGCTCAGGCTTTCGCTGTGGCTCCTGTACCCGTCCGGATACTGGGCGAAGATCACCGGCTGATCCCCGTTTTTCAGGGCCTCCACGCTCTGCTTGAAAGTGGTGTACACCTTCGCGTCGTAATAGACGGGGATCCCCGGCGTGGAGTGGATCACCGGAGGCATGACACGGGCCCCCAGCCGTGGGATCACCGCGTCATACAGGGGCGCCAGGGGGCTTTTCGGGTCCCACCAGTTGTCGTTGCGGATATAGGCGGGCAGCCTCTCCCGGTCGGCCACGCCGGCGTTGTACCAGGGACGCACGGTGCGCCACAGGGGAAAGTACACGCACATATCGATGGGCCCCCAGGCCCGGGCGTGATTGGGGCAGAACACCGCCGGCCCCCCGTCGTAAGGGACCTCCCACACCGTTTTGACCTTCGGGGTGAACAGTTTCACGCACTGCCGCAGCAGGCGGTAGCTTTTTTTGAGGGCCATGGCTCAGGGATCCTCTCAGGTACCCAGCTGGGTCTTCAGGTAGCCGTTGAGGATGTCCACGATGCGGGCGTTCTTTCCGCCCCGCATCACCACCACATC
>CACZOZ010000260.1:0-11786 GCA_902782865.1 uncultured Eubacteriales bacterium | reverse complement strand
TCCGCGATGCCGTGGGCCTCCCGGAGCGAGATATCCGGCCGCACCGCGATCTCCAGGTCCACGTAGATCCGGCTGCCGAACTGCCGGGTGCGCAGCAGGTCTATCCGTTTCACACCTTCCTGAGAGATGATGAAGTCGCGCAGCTTATGCTCCAGGACGGTGCCGCCGGAGGTGTCCAGCATGCGGTCCAAAGCATCCCGGGAGATATCGAAGGCCACCTTGAGGATCAGCGCGCAGATCACCAGGCTGGCGATGGGGTCCATGATGGGGAAGCCCAGCCGGGCCAGGAGGATGCCGGCGAAGGAGCCCACCGAGGAGATGGCGTCCGACCGGTGATGCCACGCGTCCGCCTTGAAGGCCGCCGAATCCAGCGCCCGGGCGTAGTGCATGGTGTACTGGTACATGGCTTCCTTGACCACGATGGATACCACCGCCGCGATCAGGGGCAGGGCAGTGGGGATCTCAAGGCTGCCGGGATCGGAAAAGAGCTTGCGCAGGCCCGTCAGGCCGATACCGGCGCCGGTGCCGGCGAGGATCAGCCCCAGCAGCAGGGAGGCTACGCACTCCAGGCGCTCGTGCCCGTAGGGGTGCTGCGCGTCCTCCGCGCGCCGCGACAGGCGCACGCCCACCCAGGCGATCAGGGTGGCGAACACGTCCGAAAGGGAATGCACCGCGTCCGATACCATGGCGCCGGACCGGCCCAGCACGCCGGCCAGCAGTTTGAACGCCGCCAGCAGCACGTTCCCGAAGATCCCTACGCGGGAGAGACGGTCAAAGATCTTTTTTTCGTCCATTCTGGTACCTCGACTCTAAACCGCGGGCACGCTTTGTGCCCCGTGACTTAAAAAAGCGCGTTCCGGAACATTCCGCTGTCCCGCAGACGCGCTTAAAAAGCTATCCTGCTGCCGATCGAGTCGGCCCGGCCACGGGCCTTCCCCGCCGGGGAAGCCCTGCCTGATCAGATGGGTGTAAGAAGGGTGAGACGCTCTGGATCGGCGCAACTATAGCATAGCCGGCGAGGCGTGTCAAGACATGCGCCGGGATCGGTCAGAAGCCGTAGTACATCCAGTAATCGTCCACGAAGGGATCGGGCACCCAGGCCCGGCGCCAGCATTTGAGGCCGCTGTCATAGAACTCGATCTGGATGAAATCGCTGGACTGGGACCCGCCGTAGGCGTAGCCGTAGATGGTGCAGCTCACGCCGGCGGGCACGTTGCGGGAGATCTGCTTGTAATCATACCCCGGGCCGTAGTAGCACTCCAGGCTGCGGTTGACCGTGCAGGAACCGATGGGGTATTCCTCCGGCACGTTGTTGATGTTCAGGCCGCTCATCCTTTTCAGGCCGGTGTAGGCCCGGTAGCGGTTCCGGCCGTAGTAAAATTCCACCTGTACCCACCAGATCCCGTTGGCGTTGTCATAGGCTTTGGACAGTACGGTGACCGCGCTGCCCGAGGACAGGAAGGTGCCCGGCTCGTCATAGGTGGTGCCGGGGCCGGTCCTGGTGGCCAGCTTGCTGTTGAGGGTGCAGGTGGCATAGGCGTAGTCGGTGTAGCCGCCCGTCGGGGTGCCGCTGCCGGAGGAGGAGACGCCGGTGCCGCTGCCGTAGGAAGAAACGCCGATGCCGGTAGTGGAGGCCTGGCCCTGGGGCACGCCGGAGCCTCCGGTCACGCAGCTGACGGATATGTAAGCCGTGCCGCCGTTATAGATGATCTGATACCAGTCCTTGCCGCCCTCGTGGCTGGCGACCCTCTGCACCGCGGTCAGAGCGGTGCCCTTGGAGACCGTGCCGAGTTTGGAATATGAAGAGGCCGGGCCGGAGCGGATATTGGCCTTCTGGTTGGCGTAGACCGTGTAGGTCCCGCTGCTGTAGCTGCCCGCGGAATTTCCCTGGGGCCGGGGCGTGCCGTCGGAAGGGCAGTAATTATCGGTGCACTGCCGCCCGCATTTCGGGCAGTACCAGACGCTGTCCGCCAGCGCGGCAGGCAAGGCCGTGCTCAGGAGCATGATCGCGCAGAGCGCCGCGCACAGGATCTTTTTGATCATCGTGTTTCCCTCCTTGCACCCATTGGTCTTAAGGTCTTCCCTCTGACAGGATCATACCATGGCCCGCGCATGTTTCCGTAGACCGGTTTTTTCGCTGACCGTACCGAATACGATATTCTGTCGATGCCGCGGATATTATATCACAAATAATGTCAGAATACATCGTTTAATCCTTCTCTTTTCGCCCCGCCGGAGGGCTTTCCCTCTGACGCGGTCAGCATACATCCCCCGCATGTCTCCCGTGATCCCGGTTTTCGCGTGCGGGATCACGTAAAAAAGCCGGGGATCGCTCCCCGGCCTTCGGGCCGTGCTGTATCCGATGCCCCGGCGTCACGCCAGGGAATAGGCCGCCACGCCGATGAACGTGAGGATGGTCACCACCGTCATCACGCTCAGGCAGGTGGACACGTACTCCCCGTCCTCCTTCAGGTCCGCGTACAGGGGGATGATGAAGGGCGCGGGCAGGGACCAGGCCAGCATCAGGGCCGTGAACAGCTGCCTGTCGAAGGGGATCACGGCGAAGATCACCAGGCTGTCCAGGGCCAGCAGCGCCGCCATCACGATAAGGCGCAGGCCCACCGTGATCATCACGGGCTTCAAAAGGGTCTTTTTGAAGCTCAGCTCATAGCCCACGATGATGAGGATCAGCCCGGAAACGGGCGCGGCGATGAAGGAGATCGTGTCACTGATCAGCTTGCCCGCGGCCGAGTGCAGGGCCGCCTGCCCCACGCCCAGCGCGCCCGATATCACGCCCAGCACGATGGCGATCAGCACGGGATTGCGCACCGCGTCCTTCAAAAGGGCCTTCCCGTTCGTCTTTCCGGTGCCCACTGCCTGCAGCGCGGTGAGGAACACGGTGAACGCCGCCAGGGTCTGGCCGATATCCGCCATGGCGAACACGTGGATCTGCCCCGGGTAAAGAAGGCCGAAGAGAGCATAGCCCATCATGCCGCCCTCGAAATTGGTGACCAGGAAGGGCAGGAACTTTCCCCGCTCCTTCATGAAGCGGCGCAGCAGGAAGCCGCAGAGCAGCCCCAGGCCGCAGGAAACATACACCACCAGGAAGGTCAGGGCGATCTTCCCGGAATACTCCGCGGTGAAAAAGGCGTTGAACAGCACCACCGGCAGAAGCACGCTGCCCACCAGGGCCTTGATGCCCTTCAGGCCCTCAAAGGAAAAGATCTGCCTGCGCCGGCACATAAAGCCCAGCAGGAACATGAGGATCACAGGGCATACCATCTCAAGGATCTGCAGGAACATGTTTACCTCCCTGTTCAGGATCAGAAAAAAGGGGAGCCGGGACTGTGACCCGGCTCCCCTTCATGGGATGCCGAATGATGTCGATCAGCGCAGCTCGTCCCTGGCCTTGTAGAGCATCATCAGGTCGAAGGCGCCGTTGAGGGTGAGGCCGATGCCCACGCACAGCACGATGGCGTTGGCGATGAAGCCCGGATGGAAAGCGATCAGGATGCCGGCGATGATCACCAGCACCGCGGTGACGGCCGTGCCCTTTTCTTTCGTGCGCCCGGCCTCGGCCAGGTTGCTCATGCCGTTGAGGATCAGGGCCACGCCCGCCAGGATGGGGAACAGGTCCACGATCAGCCGCGGCCAGGACAGGAAAATGATGCCCGCCGCGGCGCATCCGGCGGCCGTCATCAGCTGGGTGCTGTCCTTATAGAAGCCGATCAGATAAAACACCCCGTAGACCGCCGCGCCCAGAAGCATCAGCCCGCCGATGATCCTCACGATCTCGTCCAGGGCGGACCGGCGCGCCACGATCAGCACCACGCCCACGATGACGCTCAGCGCCGCCGTGACCACTTTGTTCCTCATCAGCCGTTTCATCATGTCATTCATGCTAAAAACCTCCTTTGCACATCTCCCATTATACACCAAATACGGCCTTGTGGGGAGAGGGATTGTTCTTTTTCCGTACCCCCCGTCCGGGCGGCCCGGCAAAGTGCTATAATGCCCGGGAAAATAAACCGTGCCGCTCCGGCGGCGGAAAGGACGCCCATGATACGCCCCGCGAAAGAAGAAGATATCCCGCGCCTGATCGCCCTGCTGGAGCAGGTGAACCGGGTCCACGCCCTCGGAAGGCCCGATCTGTTCCGCCCCGGCACCAAGTACGGCCCGGAGGAATTGAAAGCCATCCTCCGCGATCCCGCCGCGCCGGTGTTCGTGTATGAGTTCGACGGCGGGGCGGCGGGCTACGCGTTCTGCCGGATCAAACAGGCCCTTCATGACCGCCTGCTCACGGACGTGAAGGAGATGTACATCGACGACCTGTGCGTGGATGAAAAGCGGCGGGGGCAGGGCATCGGCAGGCTGCTGTATGAGCACGTGCTGGCGTACGCCCGGGAAACGGGATGCTATCACGTGACCCTCAATGCCTGGTCCCTCAACCCCGGCGCCATCCGGTTTTACGAAAAAATGGGCATGGAGCCCATGAGGATCACCATGGAAAAGATCCTGGACTGAGCCGCGCCATACCCGCAGAAAGACACCGTCCCGACATTCGGCCGGATCAAACGGCCCGTTCATGGGGACGGTGTTTTTATTCAGCGTTCTTCGCTGATCTGTTTTTTCGCCAGCCAGCCCCGGAAAAGGCCGCCCCCGAACAGGGAGATGATGACGAAGAAGATATCCGCGAACAGGATAAAGATGAAGGACGGGATCAGGATGCGGGTGTACCGGCAGCCGCCCGCGGCGCCCCCGGTGATCCGGCGGCCCTGGCGGATCAGATATGCCAGTACCCCCAGATTGAAATACATCAGGAGCGCGGCGTTTTCCCCAAAGCTGAGCCAGGCGTCCCCCGGGAAAAAGTTCCCGGTATCCACGGCGCTCAGCACCGTGTTGACAAGGAGCAGGATCACGTCCACGATGAACAGGATGCGGGTCACGTTGAGCATCACCCCGCCGCCGATGCCCACGCCTCCGCCCCAGGGGACCCCTGCCCGGGCGCAGAAATGCCCGAAACTGCGCATGAGGGGCTCGCACTGCTTTCCCTCGATGAAGCCGTTGTTGGCGACGCAGTAAATACTCGGGTGAAGGTCCCGCTCGCGCAGGAAGGCTTCCAAAAGTTCCATGAATCTCAGCACGTGGGAGGGGATGCCGTCCACGTACAGCGGCAGGAAGAATACCACCGCCCGCGCGTCCCTCAGCTGTTCCAGGATACGCGCGTGATCCGCCGGGCCGCGCAGCTTTTCCGTCACCTTTTCCCCGCAGGTGAACAGGCGCTGCAGGAAGAGGAAATAGGCGGAAGCGCTGAACCTTTTCTTCGGGCTGCAGTTGATGAACACCGTCTTCATAACAGCGCCTCCAGTTCCTCCGGATTTTGGATGAAAGAGACCTCAGACTTTTCAAAGCCGTCGTTCAGGGCGTTGCGTTCCGCCCGGAGGCGGAAGGTCTCCTTTTCTTCTTCCGTGATATCCCCGTAGACGATCACTTTCCACAGCCGGTGTTTCCCGTAGCGCAGGGTGTGGTGCATCTGCCCGCCCCGGTAGGTGCTCAGGGGCGTGGAGGTGCCGATGGAACGGTCCAGCACGTTCTTCACGTCCGCGCTGTATTCCCCGTACAGGTTCCTCGTGATGATCACCACCTCGTCCGCCTGCCCGATGACCCGGCAGACCTGACGCAGGCTGTCCTTCATGAAGCACTCCGCCGGGTGCTTCGTCCAGCAGCCGAAGCAGCCCCGACAGGGCGCGTATTTCCCGTCCGCGGCGATCAGGCGGCCGCATTTCTTTTCCAGCCGGCCGTCGTACTCACGGCCGAGATCGTGGATGATGACTCTCATTCTCCCCTCCGGCGCGGTCAGCCGCGGCCGCGCGATCGATAACGCGTATTATGTAACAATTGTTATAATACATGCTGCCGGATCGGACGTCAATACTGATCTGATATGAAACTTTTATCCCTTCCGGGACGAGGGCGCTCAGCCCTGCGCGGTGATCCGCTCGAAGTCCGACGCGGGATGCTTGCAGATGGGGCAGATAAAGCCCTCCGGCAGCTCCTCGCCCACGAATTCGTACCCGCACACGGTGCAGCGCCACACGGTCTTCCCGCCTTGCGCAGTGTCTGCGGGTCTGGGCCTGGGCTTGATGTGCTCCTGATAATAGGTGTAGGTAGCGGAGGGGGACTTTGTGAGCACGTCCATGTCCGTCACGGCCGCGACGAACAGGATGTGGCTGCCCAGGTCCAGGGCCTGTTCCACCCGGGCCGAGATGAAGGCGTTGGTGCCCTCCGTGACCGCGAGGGTGCCGTTGCCCACGCGCCTGACCGGATCGAAGCCGGCGAACTTGTCCGTGTCCCGGCCGCTCTGGAACCCGAACCGTTTAAAAAGATCGAAGGACGCGTCCTGACTGATCACGGAAGCGGTGAAGACGCCGCTTTTTTCGATCATCCCGCAGGTGTGATTGGCCTTGTTCACGGCCACGGTGACCCGGTTGGGATCGGAGGTGACCTGGGCCACGGTGTTGGTGACGCAGCCGTTGTCGCGGTCGGATACGCGTGTGGTGAGGATGTACAGGCCGTATGAAACGGCATACATGGCTTTGGAGTCCATCATGATCCTCCTTTTGCCGTCCGTCATGGCGGCGGACAGGATGTTTTCTTCCCTGATTATACCAGACGACACGGCGGAAAACAACCGATCCCAAATTCCCGCGCCTTGACAAAAGCCGCTCAAAACGGTATGCTGTTCCCATCAAAGAGAAAGGCAGGCTCAAGGGCACTGATGAGGATCCGCGGCTGACGAACGGCATTCGGTCTCCCTTCCGGAGCGAAAAGATCCGGAGGGCTTATTACCGTTGCCGGAGGGGAGCCGCGTTCGTTTAAGGCGCCGTGTTCGGCCAGGCTTTTGCGCGCTCCTCCCCGGCGGGGAAGGAGCGTGTTTTCTATGGTGAAGCTTTTACTGGAAGCGGATCGTATCGACAAGAATTTCGGCCCCCGGCGGCTTCTTGACATCAAACACCTGACCGTGTACGACGGGGAAAGGATCGGCCTGATCGGCGAAAACGGGGCGGGCAAGTCCACCCTGCTCAGGATCCTGTGCGGGGAGGAGGCGCCGGATGCGGGAAACGTGCGCCGGTACGGCTCCGCCGCCCTCATCCGTCAGCAGGGGAATGTGGACGGCGCGGATGACACCCGCGTGCGGGCCGTGTTCAGGGCCCGGGATGAGCGGGAGGGCCTGTCCGGCGGGGAGATGACGAGGAACAGGATCGCCGCCGCCCTGTCCGCGCATCCGCGGCTGCTGCTGGCGGATGAGCCCACCACGGATCTGGACGGGGAGGGCATCGCCCTTCTTAAAAGCGAGCTGGAGCTTTTCCCCGGGGCCCTGATCCTGGTCTCCCATGACCGGGCTTTGCTCCGTGCGCTGTGCGGGCGGATCTGGTATCTGGAGGACGGCACGATCACGGATTTTCCCGGGGGCTACGACGCCTTCGTGGCTGAGCGCCGTCAGCGACGGGAACGGGAACAGTTCGAGTACGACCGGTACCGGGAGGAGAAAAAGCGCCTGGAGGAGAGCGCGCGGAAAATGGCGGAGCGCGCCGCGGCCGTGAAAAAGGCCCCGTCCCGCATGGGCAACAGCGAGGCCCGGCTCCACACCCGGGAGTGGACGGACTCGGTGCTGCAGCTCAGCCACGCCAAAAGGACGATCCAGAACCGTATCGATCACCTGGAGGTGAAGGAGAAACCCCGGAAAATGCCGGAGATCAAAATGGCCCTGGGCGTCGATCATCCCGTCGGGGCGAAAACGGCGCTGGAGGCTCGGATCGACCGCCTGGCCGCCGGCGGGCAGACCCTGTTGGAAAACACCCTCCTTACGCTTCCCACGGGGAGCCGCACCGCTCTCGTCGGCCCCAACGGCTGCGGGAAGACCACCCTTTTGAACGTGCTCGGCGGGGATATCCCCGGAGCCGTGACGTTTGAGGGCCGGGTCCGCTTCAATCCCGCCGTGCGCGCGGGCTGGTTCGATCAGCACCACGACCGGGCCCTCGCGGCGGACAGGACGATCCTTGAGAACGTGATGAGAGAGTCCGTCCATCCCGAGAGCATGGCGCGCACCGTGCTGGCCCGCCTGGGCTTCAGGCGGGACGACGTGTTCAAGCCCGTGAGCGCTCTGTCCGGCGGGGAGCGCGCCCGGACCGCTCTGGCCCGGCTGCTCCTGATGGACCTGAACCTCCTCATCCTGGACGAGCCCACCAACCACCTGGACCTGTTCACCCTGGAGGAGCTGGAGCGCCTTCTTTCGGATTACGGCGGCACGCTCCTGTTCGTGAGCCACGACGAGGAGTTCGTACGCAAGGCCGCGACGCGCCGCGTCCGGTTCGAAGGCCGGGCCCTTAAGACCGATGAGGGCGGCGCGGCCGCGGCGAAAACGGAGGAAGACAGGCAGACGGAAGATATAAAAATGGAGATCACCCGGCTGGAGATGCGTCTGGCGGCCCTGGCGGCCCGCCTGTCCGCGCCGAAAAAGGGCGACAGGCCCGATCAGCTCCAGGCGGAATACCTGCTCCTGGCGGAGCAGCTCCGGAGCCTGAAGGCGCCGCAGGGCAGGTGAGGGCGCCGGGCCGAAAAACTTGACCGCCGGGAAAAGGGCAAGTATAATGTGCCCATCCCGAGCACAGTGACCGGAACGGAGTTGTGAACATGAAAAAGCTCTCAGCGATCCTCATCGTCCTTATGATCCTCCTTAACGCCCTCCCCGCCTGTTCGGAGATCTTTCTCGAGCCGGTCCCGGAGGACTGGGCGGACAGGGAGACCCTGACCATCATCGCCTTCAAGGTGGGCCGCAGCGACGCCATGCTCTTAAGGTGCGGGGGAGAGGACATGCTGGTGGACGGAGGCTACAACGCCTTCCGCGTCTCCCTGGCCGAAGCGCTCCGGGATATGGACATCAGTCACGTGAAGGTCATGTTCAACACCCATCCCCATGACGACCACATCGAGGGCTTCATCTACCTGCTGGACCACGGCTTCACCGCCGACGAGGCCATGTCCCCCTTCCCGAAGGACTACCGTGACAAGTACGAATTCCAGCAGAAGTTCGTGCGCAGGCTGGACAAGGCCCAGATCCCCTACCACCAGGTGGCCGACGGGGATACCTTCACCCTGGGGGACGCGCAGGTGACCGTGCTGAGAAGGGACAGCGGCACCGTGAACGATCAGAGCGCGGTGCTGAGCATCCGCTTCGGGGAGAGCACCGCCCTGCTCACGGCGGACATCGCCGGAGGCACCCAGCACTATCTGGCGGACGGCGATCCCGCCCGCATCAAGGCGGACGTGCTCAAGGCGCCCCACCACGGCATCAACGCCATGGTGTCCGAATTCCTGACCGCGGTGGATCCGGGGTTCATCCTGGGCGCATGCTATGAAAAGGACGCCAATGCCCTGATCGTCCAGGCCCGCCACCGGGACATCCCCCTGTACTGCGCCGGCCAGGGCCGGGTCACTCTGGTGACCGACGGCACCGACTGGTATATCTGGCAGCAGAAAAAGGAGTTTTGACAGGATTTACCGTCTTTTCAATCCCGCGAATTGTGATATAATATAAGTTACGCGGCCTGAGCCGCGAAGTAAGGAGCATTATCATTATGGCCAATCTCGCAGTATTGACTTCCGGCGGCGACAGCCCCGGCATGAACGCCGCCATATCCACCGTCGCCCGGTGCGCCGCCCGCAAGGGGATGAAACTGATCGGCATCAAGCGCGGCTATAACGGCCTGCTGGGCCGCAGCGCCAACCCCGAGGACGACTATATGATCCTCAACCTGGACACGGAGCTGGACATCGCCGACCGCCCCGGCACCTTCCTGAGGACGGCCCGGTGCCTGGAGTTCCTCGACCCGAAAGAGCGGGAAAAGGGCGCCCGGTTCCTGAAGGCCCTGGACGTGATCGGCCTGGTGGTCATCGGCGGTGACGGCAGCTTCCAGGGCGCCCGGGCGCTGTGCGAACTGGGCATCCCCTGCGTGGGCATCCCCGGCACCATCGACAACGACCTGGCCTACACCGAAGCCACCCTGGGCTATGACACCGCCGTGAACGTGTGCGCCGACGTGGTCAACGCCATCCGCGCCACCTCCCGTTCCCATGACCGCCCCCATGTGGTGGAAGTGATGGGCCGGCACTGCGGGGACATCGCCCTGATGACCGCCGCCTCCACCGGCAGCGAGATCGTGATCGTGCCCGAGGTGACCTGGGACGTGGACGGCATCGCCGCTCAGCTGAATGCCCATCTGGCCCGGGGCAACACCCGCGCCACCGTGGTGGTGGCCGAGGGCTGCTGGGATTCCATGAGGCCCTTTGATGTTTACGCGTTCCTGAAGCCCTACGGCAAGCACGTGTACGAGGGCGAGCCCATGACCGCCAACCGGCTGGCCAGCGTGCTCAAGCGCAAGTGCGGCGGCGCGGAAGTGCGCTCCACCGTGGTGGGCTACACCCAGAGGGGCTGGAGCCCCACGGCGAGGGACTTCTCCTTCGCCTTCGAGGCCGGCTACATGGCTGTGGAGCTCCTGTCCAACGGCGAGAAGAACGAAGTGATCGGTCTGAGCAACGGCCGCACCTTCCACATGCCCATCGACAAGGCCCTGAGCACCCACCGTTCCTTCAACTACACGCTGTACGACATGATCAACCGCATGTGACAGGACTCGATGCCGCCCGGAAACGGGCGGTTTTTTTGCATTCCGGGACCATGGGAAGGGGATCTTATTTGCGTTCCGGGGCTGCGGGAAGGGGATCGAAAAATGACAGTGATACGTTCCGCCGCGGCGGAGGACGCCGCGAGGCTGCTGGAGATCTACGGGTACTACGTGAGGGACACGGCGGTCTCCTTCGAGATCGACGTGCCGGACGCGGAGGAATTCCGCCGGCGGATCGAACACACCCTGGAGCGGGACCCCTACCTGGTGGCCGAGGAGGACGGGGCCGTGCTGGGCTACGCCTACGCCGGGACCTTCAAGGCGCGGGCCGCCTACGATCACTGCCGGGAGGTGACGGTGTACCTGGATAAGGACGCCCGGGGCCGGGGCCTGGGAAGGGCCCTGTACGGCGCCCTGGAACGGGAACTGAAAAAAAGGGGCGTCACGAACCTGTACGCCTGCATCGCCTCCCCGGTCAAAGAGGATGAGTACCTGACGAACGCCAGTGAAAATTTCCACCGCCGGATGGGCTATGTCCTGGCGGGCACGTTCCACCGGTGCGGCTTCAAGTTCGGCCGCTTCTACGATATGATATGGATGGAAAAGCTGATCGGCGCGCCCGCGGAGCCTGAGAACGGAGGAGCTTCAGCGCCTTAAAGCAGGGAGGAGCATTTCGATGGCCAATCTCGCGATACTGACTTCCGGCGGCGACAGCCCCGGCATGAACGCCGCCATATCCACCGTCGCCCGGTGCGCCGCCCAAAGGGGGCTGGGCCTGATCGGCCTGAGGCACGGCTTCAACGGCCTGACGCACTGGAACGATCTGAACGATGAGGACTATATCTTCCTCGGCCCGGAGACAGGGCTGGACATCGCCGACAGACCCGGTACCTTCCTGAAGACGGGCCAAAGCCCGGCTCTCATTTTCAATGGATCACTGGAACGCGCCGTCGAGCGCCTGAGGGGCCTGGACGTGAGCGGCCTGGTGGTGATCGGCGGTGAGGGCAGTCTCGCCAAAGCCTGCCGCCTGGCTGACGCGGGCGTCCCCTGCGTGGGCATCCCCGGCACCATCGCCAACGATCTGGCCTACACCGAAGCCAC
>CACZOZ010000259.1:0-3337 GCA_902782865.1 uncultured Eubacteriales bacterium | reverse complement strand
TGAGGGCCGCCGCCTGCCAGCAGGGCATTTCGGGCAGGTGCATGTCGGTGAAGTAGTCCTGTTTGAAGGAAAGGATCCAGTCGAACGCCTCCCCGGCCTCATCATCGCGGCCCAGGGCGCTGAGAGTGACGCCCTCAAAGTACCGGTGGGGCACCAGGAGCACCTCGTTCCACAGCCCGGCTCCCAGATGGGCGGGCAGCGCCTGGGCGTTTTTGAAGCACAGCAGGGCCTTTTCGTATGCCCCTTCCTTCAGGGCCCGGCGGCCCAGGCCGTGCCACGCGAGCATGTACTGCTCCGCCACCGCGTGCTCCCCGCCCTCGCAGGGGGTGAAGTCCGTTTTCTCAAGCAGCGCGAGGGCCTTTTCGTATTCACCCGCCTCCTGATAAGCCCGGCACAGTTCCAGCGTCACGTCCTCCCGGGCGCAGCCGGCGCCCTCCAGGAAGGCCGCGATCCGATCGGCAGGCACTCTGAGCCGGTGCATGAGGAGGGCCTTTTCCCAGATGAGCTGCCCGTCCCCGGGCGCCCTCTCAAGGGCTTCGTCCAGATATCCCAGGGCCTCCTTACGCCTGCCCAGATGGGAATAATAAGCCACCGCCAGATCCCGCCGGGGCACCGCAGCCTCAGGATCGAGGGCAGCCGCCCTCTCCCACAGCTCCGCCGCCTCCTGATGGTGCCCCCGGGCATAGAGGATCGTGGCCAGAAGATCCGCCGCCGCCGCGCTCCCCGGCCGCGCTTTCACGGCCCACCTGAGCGCTTCCGCCTCCAGGGGGCGGGCGGGATACGCGATGCCGCAGCCCTCCGGCAGGCTGTCCAGCAGCCCTTCATTCCCCGTCAGCCGGGCGAGAAGGATCTGCGTCACGCTCGTCTTCTCCGGAAGGGTCTCAAGGGCCCGCACCGCCAGGTCCTTTTCGCCCAGGGCCAGGAGGTCCTCCGTGATATCCAGGCAGGCCTGGGCCCTGTCCTCGCCGACGCCGCTCCAGAACGCGTCCGCCGCGCCCAGCTTCATCAGGCGCGCCGGCTGGCACAGGGGATCCGCCTTCAAAAGCGCGTCCAGGATATCCTCCGCTTCCTTGAGGCCCAGATGCCTCCCCGCGGCGGCCAGGATGAGGCGCGCCGTCTCGTTGGCGCCGTGCGCCTCCAGGGCCTCCCGGGCGAGACGCTCCGCATCCGGATAGTCTCCCCGCCGGCAGGCGATCATCGCCGCGCGGGTCAGGGCCCGGCTGCGGCTGTCCTGTGCCCAGGCGGAGCCCCGGTACCATCCGTAGGCTTCATCGTCCCGGCCCAGGGCCTCCAGGATGCGGCCCGTCAGGTACTGGATCTCCCCGCTCTCGGGATGGTAATTGCGCCAGGTCACCTTCCGCCAGGCCCGCTCCGCCGATCGAAGGGCCGCCTCCGGCCGCAGGTGCTCCAGCTCCCACGCCGCCAGCAGCGTCAGGGCCGGCACATATTCCGGATCCAGCTCCAGGGCTTTTTTGAGATACCCGTCCGGCCGGGCCGCCGGGTCCCGGTACTGCTCCGCGTGCACCGCCATGAGGGTCGCTTCCTGGGCGGTGCGCATTTGGTCCAGGGACGGGTTGTCCGGCAGGGTGGAGGGCAGGCGGGGAGCGCGCTTCCCGGGCCTTATATACTTCATCAGGCAGCGCCCGGACGCGTCCTTGAGCTCCATCACGAGGATCTCCCCTTCCGCCGGCAGGGCGATGATCTCATCCGGCCCCGCCTTGACGGGATGCTCAATGCCGTCCACTGTCAGGGTCCCCGCAAAAGGCACCGTCGCCTGCAGGCGCACCTGCCCGTCCCCCAGGGCGACGGCCGCCTCGGCGCAGGCGCATATGGGCAGGCCCAGATCCCCCACCGGGTACCACATCTGGCTGAAGCTTTTGCCCTCATAGGGCATCAGCCAGTTAAAGTCCGGCTGGTTCAGGGAATAGCTGGAGGCCATCAGCTCCGCGTAGGGCCCGTCCGTATCCGTCAGGGCCTTTTCCCAGCTCTCACTGAGCTGGTTGTAGGCCCAGGTGAACATCTTTTTGCCCACGGACACGTACCGGTCCGCCACGTGGATCACGCCGCAGCGCTTCCCCTCGTCATACCCGCCGAAAAAGTCATATCCCGTCTCCCCGCAGAAGTACGAGGTGGGCTGCCGGGTGTTTTTATGGTAGCTCAGGTCCGTCCCCTGCCCCATGCGGATGCCGTTGTACACCCCGGAGGCCACGGGATAGGTGGTCACGTTCTTGCGGTAGTGGAACTGCACGTAGTCCACGTCCGGCGGGAACACCAGGCGGTAGTCCTCGTTCACCGGCACGGCGGCGTTCTCCCACCACAGGAAGGACCGCCGCTGAGGCGTGCGGTTGTACACCTTCATCCGGGTATCGAACCGGGCCTCCCCGGGCTTCAGGCACACCCCCACCATGCCCTTCATCCGGTCCAGGGGCTCATTGTCCCCCATCCACACGGTGACGGAGCCGTCCCCGCCTTCCTCCACGCTCACGTCCACGGGCATGTAGGTACCCGGCCGGTGATGGCAGGGCCAGTTGAACTCGCACCCGCCGGAGATCCAGCTGCCCAGAAGGCCGATGAGGGCCGGCTTGATCACGTGCTGCTTATAGAAAAAATCATACCCCGTGCGCTTGTCGAAGGCCGAATAGATCCGGCCCCCCAGCTCCGGCATCATCTCGATCCTCAGGTACTCGTTCTCCAAGGTGATCACCCTCAGGGGCTTCATCTCCTTCCGGCTCCGGTCCACCCCCATGACCACCTTGTTGGGATAGGGATCGCCCGACGAGCGCTGATGCACCCGGTTTTCGGCGAACATGGGCATCTGTTCCGCCCCGGCCATCCCATAAACGGGAAACAGCCTCTTTTCATCCCTGACGGCCACACGGTCCATAACGGTATCCCCCTTTTGACGCGTTTTTTCCTTCTGTATAGATTAGCAGTTTTTCCCTCCGTTGAAAAGCCTTTTTCGTTTGTAAAATCACGCCCGGCCCGGCGCGCGGCGCTAAAAAGGGCTTGCGCTTTCATGGCCCGCATGATAAAATATCGGCAGATTTGAGCGCCGCTGACATTTCACAATTTCAAAAGGGAAACTCTGTCCCTTGAAGACCGTACGGAAAGAGGCGTTGCAATTGAGTCAACAATCGGCTGTCCATACCCGCCCCGGAGGCAGGCGGAATATATTCAATTCCTCCATGAAGCGCAGGCAGATCAGGAACCAGATCTGGCAGAACCGCTATATCTACCTGATGGTCATCCCCGTGATGGTCTACCTGATCCTGTTCAAATACATGCCCATGTATTACCTGCGGGCCTCCTTCTACGACTATAAGCTGCTCAAGGGCTT
>CACZOZ010000258.1:0-18903 GCA_902782865.1 uncultured Eubacteriales bacterium | reverse complement strand
CCGCAGCCGCCCACGGCCGCGCAGCGTCCGGCGTAGAGCCCGAAAAACATGGACAGGCAGGAGGCCGCGATGAGCACGGCGCCCATGACGGCCACGTGCTTCAGGTCCCCCTTTTCGATGCCGTTGTCGATCATGTCCGCCATCAGCATGGGGATGATCACCTCCATGATCACCTCCATGGAGACCATCGTGGGGGCCAGGATGCAGCTGCGCTTGTACTCTCGTACGCTTTTAAGAAGTTTTTTGATCATTCGGCGCCTCTTTTCCGGTTTTCGCTTCTATCTGGGTGGGTAGGTGTATCTTCCGACGAAACGCGGCATGCCGTTGTACAGCCCGTACACGTCCGCGAACACCCGGTAGCTCTCGCCGACGGCCCAGGTGTCCGTCGTCTGGTTCTCGAGGAGCACCTGCCGGGACGATGTTTTGTCACCGATCTCCATGATCGCCAGCTGGGGCGAGTTGGACAGGATGCTGACGATGGTGCCCTCGCACACGTAGATCTGGGATTTGGCGATCCGGGCGGAGATATTGCTCAGCAGGTCCGAGTAGTGCCAGGCCGTGTTCAGGGGCCATGCCTGGCGCGTGTAGACCGCGGCGGGAGGCAGGTAATACACGTCGTAGTTGACGATCGAGGGTTCCTTGCCGGGGTAGGTGGCCACGATGGTGATGGTGTTGGTGCCGATGGTCTCGAACCGGGCCTTGAAAGAGAATTCGCCTGTGGAGTTGAGCCGGCTCAGGTCCAGATCCTCATGGGGCGTCTCCACGGTGACGGTGGCTCCGGGCAGGGTGGTGGCGGTGATGGTCATGGTCTCCTCGATGGCCCTGTTGCCCAGGGTGGTGCTCAGGTCCAGGGGGATCTCCTGCACGGCCCGGTAGATGGTCACGGTCACGCTGTTCTCCCGGTAGTTCTGGCACCGGGTCCTGATCTCATAATAATTGTTCCCGATGGGCTGGACCGTGGCGTTGTAGGAGATCAGGCCGTTCTGGGTGTTCACCAGGTCGGAATAGTTCTCGCCGTTGATGGTCACGGTGCTGTTTTTGTCCACCCGGAACTGGATGTTGTACAGGGGGGTGGACACCTCGGCGTAACCGGTGTCCGGGCTCACCAGTGTCAGGGGGCTCACGGGGATGGTCACCGGGAACGTGAGCACGCCCATGGCCACCTGCTCCCCGGCGTTGGTCTTCAGGTACGGGGTGATGGTGGCCGTCACCTCTTCCTCCGTGACGGACTCGTTGTTCTCGTACCACACATAGTCCGCGATCTCGATGGTGGCGTATCCTCCGGTCACGGTGTAGGAACGGCGCAGTTCCTTGATATAGATGCTGGCGCCTTCCTCGCCGGGGATCCGGATGGTGTGGGCCGGATCGTCCTCCAGGATCGAGGGGGTGATGATCGCCGTCTCGATGATGCTCTCCTTTTTCGAGTCCTCCATGAAGGGCAGGTAGAGATACCGGTACGCGGCCAGCAGCAGGGCGGCGGCGATCATGATGAGCGCCGCTGTTCTGAGCACCCGGGCTGAAATGAACCGGCGGGTGACCCGGTAATTCTTCAGCGGCTTGAGCTTTTCGGGCCTCTGCCGCCGCTTGTCGTTCACGGGGCCGTCTTCGAAAAGATCCTGCGCCGGGGGATCCACTCTCCTGGCGTTCGGCCTGACCTCGCCCTCCACCTCCACATTGGAATAGATGTAGGGGTTGCGGTATTCCGGATGGCTCCGGGATGAGACGCGCTCGATGTTCCTGGTGGAGGGATGGATGTTGAGGGCCGCGGAGGCGGTGCGCAGCCGGTTCTGTTCCTCCTGGCCGTGCTCCCAGCGTTTCTGGAGCTGGGCCATCTCTTCGGCCAGCACTTCCCGGTCGTCCTTTTCGGTCACGGCCCGGCCGTCCTCGCCGATCCGGGTATATTCGCGCCCCTTCTGGATGGACTGCATCTCCTCTTCCCAGGGCAGCTGGGTCCTGTGAGCGCCGTCAAGAGGCGTGCCGCACTTGAAGCAGCGGGGCAGGCTGTCGCGGTTCCACATTCCGCAGTTGGGACATTTCATTCGTGTACCTCGTTTATCGATTTGCAGGGTGTGGTGAACTATGCTATACTGAGCCCGTATCCTATTCTTTCTTGCAGGTGGAATGATGAAATTATCGGATCTGAAGGCTCCTGAACAACTCAAGTCCCTGCCCGTGAGTGACCTGGAAGAGATCGCTTCCGAGGTCAGGCAGGTCATGGTCGATACGGTCAGCGTCAACGGCGGCCATCTGGCCAGCAACCTGGGCATCGTGGAGCTGACTCTGTCATTATATCATGTTTTTGATTTTTCGAAAGACAAAATCATTTTTGATGTGGGACACCAGTGCTACGTGCATAAACTCCTGACCGGCCGGTATCGGTCCTTCTCCACGATCCGTCAGGAGGGGGGCATCAGCGGCTTTCCCCGGCGGGAGGAGAGCCCGTATGATCTTTTCAATACCGGGCACTCTTCTTCCTCCCTGTCCATGGCCGCCGGCATGGCCCGGGCGCGGGATCTGACGGGCGGGGATCACCGGGTGGTGTGCGTCGTGGGCGACGGCGCCATGACCGGCGGGATGGCCTACGAAGCCCTCAACGATATGGGGAACACCCGCACCCGGGTCATCATCGTGCTCAATGACAACGGCATGTCCATCTCAGGCAACGTGGGGGCGCTCTCTAATTACCTGACCTACCTGCGCTTGAGCAAGGGCTGGCAGCAGATCAAGGGGAACGTGTCCAAGGCGCTGCTGAAGGTGCCTGTGTGCGGGAAAAGGCTGCACGACCTGTTCCATAACTTTAAGGACCACATCAGGAACATCTTCATCAACGACAAGTTCTTCTCGTCCCTGGGGATCCGGTATATCGGCCCCGTGGACGGGCATGACATCAAGCGCCTTTCCACCGTGCTGGCGAAGGCTCAGAACATGGATGAGCCCGTGCTGATCCACGTGATGACCCAGAAGGGCAGAGGGCACGAGGAAGCGGAAAAGAACCCGGAGGGATTTCACAACCTGCCGCCCAAAGGGGCCGGCGGCGGAAAGGCGGCGGGCGAGGAAGTCTGCGCCCGCCTGCTCGAAGAGGCTCAAGAGGACCCGAAGATCGCCGTGGTGACCGCCGCGATGACCAGGGGCACGGGCTTTGCCTCTTTCGCGAAACGATTCCCCGACCGGCTCTTTGATGTCGGGATCGCCGAGGAGCATGCCGTCACCATGGCGGCGGGCCTGGCCGCGGGAGGGATGAAGCCCTTCGTGGCGGTGTACGACACTTTCTTTCAGCGGGCCGTCGATCAGATCCTGGAGGATGTGTGCTGTCAGGGGCTCCCCGTGACCTTCCTGTCGGACCGGGCCGAGTTCGCATCCCAGGACGGCATGACCCATCACGGGCTCTACGGCATCAGCTGCTTCAGGGCCGTCCCGGGCCTTGATATCTGCACGCCGGTCTGTCTTGAGGAGCTCCTGGCGATGGTCTCCCGCGCGGCCCGCGGCGCCGGGCCTAACGTGATCAGGTACCCGAAACGCTTCGACCCCCTGCCCGCGGCCGTCACCGGGCCTTTCGAGCCCGGGAAGTGGCATGTGCTGCGTGAGGGCGCGTCCGGTTCGATCATCGCCTCGGGCAACATGGCGGGCGAGGCCCTGAAGGCAGCCGGCCTCCTGGAGGCGCAGGGCATATCCGTGACGGTCATCGGGGCCAATTCCGTGCGGCCTCTGGATGAGACCCTCCTTGCGGACGCCCTGCGCAAAGGGCCCTGCTTCACCGTCGAGGAGCATCAGATCTCCGGCGGGTTCGGGAGCGCCGTATGCGAGTTCGCGTCTCTCAGCGGTCTGCCTTCGCCCCGGATCCTGGCGCTGCCCCCGCGCTTTTATCCCCACGGGGACAGGAACAGTTTCCTTGAGACCTGGCGTTTGAACGCCGTGGGGATCGCCCGGGCGGTCGGAAAGGATGTGCGGCATGAAGATAAGGGCTGACGTGCTTCTGAACATGAAGGGCCTGGCGCCGAGCAGGGAAAAGGCCCAGGCGCTCATCATGGCGGGCAAAGTGTTCTCAGGGGACCGCAGGATCCAGAAAGCGTCCGAGCAGTTCGACGAGGAAACGCCGCTCACGGTCCGGGACGATGACATGTTCGCCAGCCGGGGCGGCTACAAGCTCGAAAAAGCCCTGGGGTATTTCAATGTGGATCCGGCCGGTGTTACCGCCATCGATATCGGCGCGGCCTCGGGCGGGTTCACGGATGTGCTCCTGCGCGCCGGCGCCGCCCATGTCTACGCGGTGGACGTGGGCTACGGGCAGCTGGACTGGCGGCTGAGGAACGACGACCGGGTCACCGTCATGGAGCGGACCAACGCCCGGTACTTAAAGCCGGAGGACTTTCCCGTCCGTCCGGCCCTGGCGGTGATGGACGTGTCGTTCATCTCGGTCAAGCTCATCCTGCCCGCCGTGACCGGCATCATCGGGCGGGAGGGGCAGATCGTCTCCCTGATCAAGCCCCAGTTCGAAGCGGGAAAGGGGCTCGTGGGCAAGCACGGCGTCGTGCGGGAGGAGAGCACCCACACGGATGTGCTCTCGGAGGTGGAGGCTTTCGTGGATTCCATCTCCTGGCGGGTCAGCGGCTTTACCTATTCACCCATCAAGGGCCCGGCGGGCAATATCGAGTTCCTGGCCCATATCGTCGCCGGGGAGGGCCCGCGCCTGGACAGGGACTTCATGCGGTCCCTGGTGCGCGAGGCCCACGAAGCCCTGAAATAAGTCCGGGCCGGGCACCGGCCGAGTCAGATATCTCATGATAAAAAACCCTTGTTTTTTCCATATCGATGTGATATTATAGCCAATGCAATATCAAGGAGGGTGTTTAGTTATGACTGCGATCCAGATCATCATCAACATTTGTCTGATACTTTCTTCCATCGTGCTGGTCGTTTCCGTGCTGATGCAGTCCTCTGATTCCGACGGCATGAGCGCTCTGAGCGGCGGAAGCGAGACTTTCTTCGGCAAGAGCAAGAATGCCACCCTGGAGGCCAAGCTGGCGCTGATCACCAAGATCTCCGCCGGTGTGTTCGTCGGGCTGGCGATCATCATGCTTTTCGTATCCTGACGACCGCTGAAAGGATCATAAAGGGCTGACGTGAGTCGGCCCTTTTATTTGGTATCGACGATGATCGAACTCACCCTGGAGAATGTCCAAAAATCTTTTGCCGGCAAGCCGGTCCTAAAACGGGTATCCTTCACCCTGCAGACGGGTGAGAGGATGGGCCTGGTCGGCGCGAACGGGTGCGGGAAATCCACTCTGCTGCGGATGATAGCGGGCCGTGAATCCATCGACGAAGGGCTCTGCTCCGTCAAAAACGGCTGCAGGATCGGTTATCTGGAGCAGCAGTACCGTCCGCCTGAGGGCATGACCGTGATCCGGGTGCTGGAGGAGGTCTTCGCGCCCGTACAGAGAACGGAGGAAAAGCTCCGCGCTCTGGAAAAGTCGATGGAGCACGCCGGCGGCCCGGAGCTGGAATCGGCCATGCGGGAGTATACCCGCCTGATGGCCCTGTTCGAGAACTCCAAAGGCTACATGTGGCGTTCCCTGGTGCAGGGGGCGCTCGTCGGCATGGGCTTCGCGAAGGATAAGTGGGAACAGGAGGCGTCCACCCTGTCCGGCGGCGAGCTCACCAGGCTCTGCCTGGCCCGGCTCCTTCTGGAGGAACCGGATGTGCTGCTCCTGGACGAGCCCACCAACCATCTGGACCTGGAAGCGCTCACCTGGCTGGAGGATTATCTTTCCCAGTACCCCGGCGCGGTGATCGTCGTGAGCCATGACCGGTATTTCCTGGACAGGGTCTGCACCCGGATCCATGAGATCGTCGGCGGCGCGTCGGAGGATTATACCGGCAATTATTCATCCTATATCACTCAGCGCGCCGAGCGCTTCGAATCCAGGATGCGGTCCTATCAGCTCCAGCAGGCGGAGATCGAGCGCCAGGAGAAGGTGATCGCCCGGCTCAGGAGCTTCAACCGCGAAAAATCCATCAAGCGGGCCGAGAGCCGGCAGAAGGCGCTGGACAAGATCGAGCGCCTCGAGCGCCCGGAGAGCGACCAGCACATCCGCTTCAGTTTCGATATCCGCAGGAAGACCGGCGAGGACGTGCTGGACGTGAGGGATTACGAAAAATCCTTCGGTGACAGGCCCCTTTTCGATCACATCAGCTTCCAGCTCAAGGCGGGGGACAGGGTAGCCCTGATGGGCCGCAACGGGATCGGGAAGACCACGCTGTTCAAGTGCCTGATGGGGATCGAAAAGCCCGATGCCGGTTTCGTCCGCTGGGGCGCCAACGTGGACCTGGGCTACTACGACCAGCTCCAGGCCGATCTTCATGAGGACAAGACCATCCTGCGCGAGGTGTGGGACCGGTTCGTGCGCCTGTCCCAGACCGAGGTGCGCAGCGCCCTGGGCCTGTTCCTCTTTACGGGCGAGGAGGTGTTCCAGCCCATCGCCACCCTGTCCGGCGGCGAGCGCGGCCGGGTGCTCCTGACGGAGCTGATGCTCAGGAAGGACAATGTGCTCCTCCTGGACGAGCCCACCAACCACCTGGACGCGGACAGCCGCGAGGTGCTGGAATCCGTCCTGGAGGATTATCCCGGCACGATCCTGGCCATTTCCCATGACCGTTATTTCATCGACCGTTTCGCGTCCAGGCTCCTCATCATGCGTCGGGACGGGATCGATCAGTTCAACGGCAATTACAGCGAGTACCAGCAGTATCTCACCCGCCGGGCCCAAGGAGCGGACGACGTTGCGCCCGGCGTCAACAGGACGGCTCAGCAGAAGGAGAAACGCCGTCAGCGCCTGGAGGCGGATCGGCTCAAGGCCGCGAAGGCGGAGGTCGGTCAGGCCGAGAAGGCCGTGGCAGAGCTTGAGGAAAAGATCGCTCAGATGGAAGAATTCCTGTCCCGGCCCGAGGTGGCCACCGACAGGGAAAAGAGCCTGAAGGCCACAGGGGAATACCGCGCGCTGCGGGAGGCCCTTGATACGGCCTATCAGCGCTGGGAGGCTGCGGAAAAAGACCTGAACGCCCTCCTCAAGGAGTGATTTTGTTGCGCCGGCGGGCGCCTGAAGTGGTATAATATCATTTGGCGCGCATATGAGCGGCATCACGCGCGCCTCAAGTATTTCTTTTACGATCGGAGGCATCGACAATGAAAAAAGGCAAGATCTCGATCCACGCTCAGAATATCATGCCGGTCATCAAGCGCTGGCTCTATTCCGATAAGGACATTTTCATCCGTGAGCTGACCGCCAACGGCTGCGACGCCATCACCAAACTGAGGATGGCTTCGCCGGACCTCAAGGATGAGGACCTGCGCGTGACCGTCACGGTGGACAGGGAAGCCGGCGAGCTGCGCTTCAGCGACAACGGCGTGGGCATGACCGCCGACGAGGTCACCCGTTACATCAACCAGGTCGCCTTCTCCGGCGCCGAGGAATTCCTGAAGAATTATTCCGACGACGACAAGAACGGCATCATCGGCCATTTCGGCCTGGGCTTTTATTCCGCCTTCATGGCGGCCGACCTGGTGACCATCGATACCCTGTCCTGGCAGGAAGGGGCCGAGCCCGTGCTCTGGCAGAGCAAGGACGGCATGAGCTTTGAGATGGGCCCCGGCGGCAGGCAGGAGCGCGGCACCACCGTGGTACTGCACATCGCCGAGGAGGAAAAGGATTTCCTGGACCTGTGGCGCGTGCGCGAGGTGCTTGAAAAGTACTGCGGCTACATGAGCGTGCCCATTTATCTGGAGGAGATCAAACCGCCGAAGGCGGAAAGCTCCGAAGAGGACAAGGACGCCGAGCCCAAGGGGCCGGAACTCATCAACGATACCCATCCCCTGTGGCTCAAAAACCCGAAGGACTGCACCGAGGACGAGTATAAGGAGACCTATCGGAAGCTCTTCAATGTGTTCGATGAGCCCCTGTTCTGGATCCATCTGAACGTGGATTATCCCTTCAACCTCAAGGGCATCCTGTATTTCCCCAAGCTTCGCAAGGATCTGGGCGGCCAGGAAGGCCAGATCAAGCTGTTCAACCGGCAGGTGTTCGTGGCCGACAACATCAAGGAAGTCATCCCCGAGTTCCTGATGCTGCTCAAGGGCGTCATCGACTGCCCGGACCTGCCCCTCAACGTGTCCCGTTCCTTCCTGCAGAACGACGGCTATGTGCGCAAGCTGTCCCAGCACATCACCAAGAAGGTGGCCGACAAGCTGCTGGCCATCCACAAGGACCAGCCGGACCAGTACAACACCTACTGGGACGATATCCATCCCTTCATCAAGTACGGCTGCATCAAGGACCGCCGCTTCTACGACATGGTCAAGGATATCCTGATCTTCAAGACCACCGAGGGCGAGTATCTCACCCTGGACGAGTACCGCGCCAGGAACCGTGACAAGGTGGAATCCGCCGTGGTCTATACCACCGAGGCCAGCCGCCAGGCTGTGTCCGTGGCGCTCTACCGGGCCCGCGGGATCGATGTGGTGGTGATGGATACCCTGATCGACGTGAACTTCATGTCCTTCCTTGAAATGGAGGGCGCCGATGACAAGCTCAAATTCGTCCGCGTGGACGCGGGCATCGACGGCCTGAAGGACGAGGGCGCGGCCGGGGAGCCCCTGGACACGGAAAAGCTCACCGGCATCTTCCGTGAGGCCCTGTCCCAGCCGGAACTGGAGGTCACGGGCGAAGCCCTGTCGGATAAGGATCTGCCCCTTCTGCTCCTGGAGGACGAGCAGCTGCGCCGCTACAGGGAGATGAGCGTCATGTACGGGCAGAACTTCTCCCTGCCGGAGAAATACAAACTGGTGCTCAATACTTCCTCGGACACGGTCCGCGCCATTGCCGGCATGACCGACGAAACTGTGCGGAACATGCTCTGCCAGCAGCTCTACGACCTGGCGCGCCTGAGCTCCAGGCCCCTGGAGGGGGATCAGCTCCGGGCCTTCATGAAGCGCAGCGGCGATATCGCGGCGCTCCTGGCCGAGAAGGCGCAATGACGCCTTGAAAATTCTCTCTATCGATATTATAATGAGGATATAAATGCAAATCGTCGGAAGGAGAGTTCATATGAAGATTCTTATCGTCAACGCGGGTTCCTCCTCTCTTAAGTACCAGCTGATCGACATGGATGACGAAAGCACCCTGGCCAAGGGCCTGGTGGAGCGCATCGGCATCGAGGGCAGCCACCTGATCCAGAAGGCTGCCGGCAAGGTCTTCGAAGTGAACCAGCCCATGAAGGATCATGTCAAGGCCTGCGAGTACATGCTGGAAGCCCTGACCGATCCCGAGCACGGCGTGGTGAAGAGCATGAGCGAGATCTCCGCGGTGGGCCACCGGGTACTGCACGGCGGCGCCAATTTCACCGAGTCCGTGGTGATCGATCAGGCTGTCATGGACGCCATCGAGGAGAACATCCCCCTGGGCCCGCTGCACAATCCGGCCAACCTGATGGGCATCAAGGCCTGCCAGGCCGTCATGCCCGGCACTCCCATGGTGGCCGTGTTCGACACCGCCTTCCATCAGACCATGCCTCCCAAGGCCTACCTGTACGGCCTGCCCATGGAATACTATGACCGGCTCAAGGTTCGCCGCTACGGTTTCCACGGCACCAGCCACCGCTATGTCAGCAAGCGCACCGCCGAATTCCTGGGCGTGAAGCCCGAGGACATCAGGACCATCACCTGCCATCTGGGCAACGGCTCCTCCCTGTGCGCGGTGGACCGGGGCAAGTGCGTGGACACCTCCATGGGCATCACGCCTCTTGAGGGCGTGCTGATGGGCACCCGCTGCGGCAGCATGGATCCTTCCGTGGTGCAGTATGTCTGCAACAACGACCATATCACTCCCGACGAGATGCTCACGATCTGCAACAAAAAGAGCGGCCTGCTGGGCATCAGCGGTGTTTCCAGCGACATGCGCGACGTGGACGCCGCGGCCGATCAGGGCAACGAGCGCGCCATCATCGCCAGGGACATGCTGGTCTACGGCATCCGCAAGTATATCGGCGCCTACGCCGCGGCCATGAACGGCGTGGACGTGATCGTCTTCACCGCCGGCATCGGCGAGAACAACGCCGAACTGCGCAGGCGCGTGATGGAAGGCTTTGAGTATCTCGGCGCCAAGATCGATCTTGAAAAGAACAAAGTCACCGGCAAGGAGATCGACATCTCCGCGCCCGACAGCAAGGTCAAGGTGCTGGTGATCCCCACCAACGAGGAGATCGCCATCGCCAGGGACACCCTGGAGCTGGTCAGCGCCCTCTGAGGGATCGATGTTTCTCTTTCAGCACAAGGCTGTCAGATGGGATGACACGATCGAGCTGCGCCTGAGCGGACGGGACGAGACGGACGAGGAGAACGGCATCCGTTTTTCCGTGGTGTTCGACATCTGCCTCAGGCGCAGCCATCGCGCCATCGGGTACATCAGTTTCCGGTACGGCGAGAGCCCCCTTCTGTACTATCTGGGGCACGTGGGGTACCGGATCAACGAAAAATACCGGGGCCACGGGTACGCGCGCGCGGCTTGCGTCCTGCTCGGCGATTACCTGTCCGGCCAGGGCATCACCTCCGCCGTCATCACCACGGACGATACCAACATGGCTTCCCGGAAGACCTGTGAAAATCTGGGCTGTGTCCCGGAGCGTAAAGCGCCTGTTCCCCTCGAGTTCCGCTCGGCGTGCCAGGGATCAAGGTGCAAATACCGCTATATCTGGATGATCAGGGATCAAGATGGACATTTCGATCAATGACTGCCTCTGGCATTATGATATTTCGGGCGCGGCCGACGGCCGCACCGTGCTCTTCCTCCATGGCTGGGGATGCACGGGCGATATCTTCGCCCCGATCTTAAAGGGCATGGAGCGCTTCCGGCTGGTGACCCTGGATTTTCCCGGGCACGGCCGGTCCGCGGTCCCGCCGGTGCCCTGGGGGGTGGGGGAGTACGCCGAGGGCGTGCTCCGGCTGCTGGACAGCCTCGGGATCGGCCGCTGCGTCGTGGTGGCTCATTCCTTCGGCGGCCGTGTGGCGCTGTATCTCGCGTCCCGTCATCCGGAGAGGATCGATAAACTCATCCTCTGCGGCTGCGCCGGCATCCGCCCGAAAGCCGACCCGGAAAAGCAGAAAAAGGCCGACGCGTACCGCCGCAGAAAAGAGCTCCTGCTGAAAGCGGGGCGCCTGCCGCTCATGGCCGGGGTGACGGAAAAGCTCCTGGATGCCCTGCGGGACAAGTACGGCTCTGCGGATTATAAAGCCCTGGTGCCCGCCATGCGCGAGACCTTCGTCAGGGTCATCAGTGAGGACCTGACGCCCCTCCTGAGTCAGATCAAGGCGCCCACGCTCCTCATCTGGGGGGAGCTTGACACCGAGACGCCCCTGTGGATGGGGCAGACGATGGAAAAGGAGATCCCCGACGCGGGGCTCGTGGTCTTCGAGGGGGACGACCATTTCGCGTTCCTGAAGCAGTACCCGCGCTTTCTTAAGATCGCCGACGCTTTCCTGACTGACAAGGCCTGATCCCGTGGCCGCCTGAAAACAGCGGAGGTTTATCAAGATGACGTTTGCCCGGTGGATCGACTGCCTGATCGTGCCCCTGTGCGTGGGGGTGTGCGCTCTGCTTTCATCCAGGCGCTGCCTGCACTTTTTCCAGCTGGAGAGCTACCAGTTCAGGGGCTATTTCCGCGCGCTTTCGCGGCAGAAGGAGAAAGCCTTCCTGCGCTTTGTCATCCTGGCGGGCGCCGCGGCGGTCCTGAGGCTGCTGACCCTTTTGGGACTGCCCTGGCTGCGGGGCGTCCTTGCCCTCGCTCTGATCGGCGCGGGCCTTTTCGTTTACCGATCGGACGCGGCTCACCCCGGCAAAAAGCCGCTCAAATTCACTGCGCGGGTCAAGCGCCTGTGCGTGAGTTATTCTGTCGTCGCTCTGGCCCTGCACATCGGAGCGGCTTTCCTGTTCGGGAGCTTCGCCCCGTCCGTGCTTCTCGCGGCCCTGTCCCCGTGCGTTCTGGCCCTGGGAGCCGCGGCCGTCTGGCCCGTGGAGCGGGGCATTTATGAGTTCTATTTCCGGTCGGCCCGGAAGATCCTGCTTTCCAGGGACGGCCTCATCCGTATCGGCATCACCGGCAGCTTCGGGAAGACCAGCAACAAGTTCATCCTGGAGACCCTCCTTAAGGAGAAGTACTCCGTGCTCACCACGCCGGGCAGCTTCAATACGCCGATGGGCCTGTGCCGCGTGATCCGGGAACGGCTGCAGCCGGGGCACCAGGTGTTCATCGCCGAGATGGGCGCCCGCCACCGGGGAGACATAAGGGAGCTGTGCCGTCTGGTGAAGCCTCAGATCGGCATGCTCACGGCCGTGGGCGCCCAGCATCTGGACACCTTCGGCACGGTGGACAGGATCGCCGAAACGAAGTACGACCTGATCCGCGCCCTGCCTCCGGACGGCCTGGCGGTATTCATGGATGACGGCGCCCGGGTGAAGGGGCTGTACGAGCGCACGACGGGTGTGGACACGATCCTTTCCGGCCGCGAGGGGGATGACGCCTGGGCCGATCAGATCGCCTGCGACGGCAGCGGCAGCCACTTCGATATCCATTTCAGGGACGAGGAAGAAGTGCTGCACTGCTCCACCGGTCTGCTGGGAAGGATGAATATCGACAACATCACCGCGTGCGCCGCCCTGGCGAAAAAAATGGGCGTCAGTCTCAGCCAGCTTCGGCGCGGGATCTCAAGGCTCCGGCCCGTGGAGCACCGGATGCAGCTCGTTTCCAGCGTGGGCGGCATCACGGTGATCGACGACGCCTTCAATTCCAATCCCGTTTCCAGTTCACTGGCTCTGGACACGCTCAAGCTGTTCTCCGGCCGCCGCGTGGTGGTGACGCCGGGCATGGTGGAGCTGGGAAAGGACGAGGATGAGTACAACAAAGCCTTCGGCGTCAGGATGGCCTCCTGCGCGGATGAGGTGCTCCTGGTGGGTGAAAAGCACACTCTGCCCATCCGGGAGGGGCTTCTTCAGGAGGGTTTCCCGGCGGACAGGATCCATGTGTTCGGGAGCCTCAATGACGCCGTGAAGTATCTGCGTTCCATCGAACAGCCCGGAGATGTGGTGCTCTACGAGAACGATCTGCCGGACAATTACGCTTGAATATCTGACGGGGGTCCATTATGACGAATAAAAAGACGCTGGGCGTTTTCTTCGGCAGCCGCAGCTGCGAGCACGATGTATCGGTCATCAGCGCCCTGCAGCTGATCCGGAACATCGACAAGGAAAAATACGACGTGGTGCCGGTGTACATTTCTCACGACGGCACCTGGTACACGGGGAGCAAGCTCACCGACATCAAGTGCTACACCCCCTTTGATCCCTACGATAAGGACCTGACCCGGGTCAGCCTGGACATGACGGTCAATTCCGGCGCTCTTCTGCACCGGGAGCGCAAGGGGATCTTCGGCCGGGAAACGGAGAGCGTCGCCGCCAGGATCGACTGCGCGGTGCTGGTGTTCCACGGGCTCCACGGAGAGGACGGCACCCTGCAGGGCCTGTTCGAGCTGACGGACATCCCCTATACCTCCACGGGCGTGTGCGCTTCGGCGGTGGGGATGGACAAGGCGGCCATGAAGCTCTTCTTCCGCGGGTGCGGTTTCCCGGTGCTTCCGGGCACAGTGGCCTTCCGGTCCGAATATGAGAAGGACAGGGAAGGGTACATCGACGAGCTGATCAAACAGATGCCCCTGCCGGTGTTCGTCAAGCCCGCCTGCCTGGGCTCTTCCATCGGCGTGAGCCGGGCCAGGGACAGGGAACAGCTCATGGAGAGCCTTGAGACCGCCTTCTCCTTCGACCGCAAGGCGCTGGTGGAGAAGGCATTGAACGATCCCATCGAGGTCAACTGTTCCGTGCTGGGTTACGGTGCGGAGGCGGAAGCGTCGGTGCTGGAGATGCCAAATGTTGGCAGCGCTGACTTTTTGGATTATAATGAAAAATACCTCGTGGGCAGCAAAGGCATGGCCGGCCTGAAGCGGCAGGTCCCGGCCCCGATCGGGGAGGAACTGACCCAAAAGCTGAGGGAACTGAGCCTTGAAGTGTTCACGAAGCTGGACTGCAAGGGCGTCGTGCGCATCGATTTCATGCTGGACCGGGAGACGAAAGACTACTACATCACCGAGATCAACACCATCCCCGGCTCCATGGCCTACTATCTGTGGGAAGCCTCCGGCCTCAAATACCCGGATATGATCGACCGCCTGGTGGACATCGCTTTCCGGGCGCTGGAGGACAAAAAGCAGAACGACTACGCTTTCAAATCGGAGATCCTGTCCCAGGCCACGATCGGCGGAGCCAAAAAGCTGCATAAGTGACCGGGGCACCATTTGGATACTGTGGAGGGATGAATGATGAAAAGAGCCGTTATCATCGTGCTGGATTCCGTCGGAGCCGGTGAGCTGCCGGACGCCGCCGATTATGGGGACCGGGGCGCGAACACCCTCCGCCATGTCTATGAGAGCGGATACCTCCATGTGCCCCATATGATCGATATGGGCCTGGGGAATATCCAGGGCATCGGGATCCCGGCCGCTCTGAAGCCCGTGGGCGCTTTCGGGCGCTGCATGGAAAAGTCCCGGGGCAAGGACACCACCACGGGGCACTGGGAGATCGCCGGCATCACCCTGGACCGGCCGTTCCCCACTTATCCGGACGGGTTCCCGCCTGAAGTGATATCTCAGTTCGAAGGCCTGATCGGCCGGAAGGTCATCGGCAACAAGCCCGCCTCGGGCACGGTGATCCTGGACGAACTGGGTGAGGAGCACTTAAGGACCGGATATCCCATCGTGTATACTTCCGCGGACAGCGTGTTCCAGATCGCCTGCAATGAGGAGATCATCCCGCTGGAGCAGCTCTACGATTACTGCCGCACCGCCCGCGCCATGCTCCAGGGCGAGCACGGGGTGGGCCGGGTGATCGCCAGGCCCTTCGTCGGCCGCGGGAAGGGGCACTTCAAACGCACTCCGGGCAGGAAGGATTTTTCCCTGGAGCCCGTGGCGCCGACAGTGCTGGATCTGCTCTCCGGCCACGGGAAGGATGTGTGGGGCGTGGGCAAGATCGAGGACATCTTCGCGGAGCGGGGCCTGACCCGATCCGTCCATTCCGCCGGGAACCCGGCCTGCATCCTGTCCACTCTGGAGTATCTGGACCAGCCTTTTGACGGGCTGCTTTTCGTCAATCTGGTGGATACGGATATGATCTACGGCCACCGCAGGGACGTGAAGGGATACGCGGAAGCGCTCAACGAGTTCGACCGTGTGCTGCCGCAGATCATGGACAAGCTCGGCCCGGAGGATCTTCTGATCATCACCGCCGATCACGGCTGCGATCCGACCCATCACGGCACGGACCACACCCGTGAGTACATCCCGCTTCTGTGCTGGTCCCGGAAAATGACCGGGTCAAAGGACCTGGGCACCCGGGCGACCTTCGCGGACATCGCCGCCACGGTCAGCGACTTCTTCGGGTATGAGGAGCGCTTCGGGGCGGAGTCCTTTCTCAACGATCTGGGAGGTGCCGAATGAATACCGATATGACGAGGGCGCTTTTTAAGGCCGCCGAGATCCTCCGTGACGATGTGAAGGATGTGGATACCGCCGTGGTACTGGGTTCCGGCCTGGGAGATTACGGCAGCAGCCTCACGGACGCGCGGGAATTTCCCTACAGCATGTTCCCCGGCTTTCCCGTGTCCACGGTGCCCGGTCACGCGGGCAAAATGATCGTGGGCCGCGTCGGGAACAAAAAAGTGATCGTGCTCAGCGGCAGGTTCCACTATTATGAGGGCTACAGCATGCAGCAGGTGGTCATGCCCGTCAGGCTCCTGGCGCGCCTGGGCATTGAGAACCTCATCCTCACCAACGCCGCCGGCGGCGTCAATCCCGGCTTTTATCCCGGGTGCCTGATGCTGCTGACGGACCATATCAACCTCTCCGGGAACAATCCCCTGATCGGCCCCAACCCGGATGATCTCGGGCCCCGCTTCCCGGATATGTCTTTCGCGTATGACCGTGACCTGATCTCCCTGGCGCGGAACGTCGCGGAGGATCAGGCGCTGGACCTCAAAGAGGGCGTGTACTGCATGCTCTCCGGCCCTTGCTATGAAACGCCCGCGGAGATCAGGATGCTCAGGATCCTCGGGGCCGACGCGGTGGGCATGAGCACGGTGCCGGAAGTGATCGCGGCGCGGCACGCGGGCATCCGCGTGATGGGCATCAGCTGCATCACCAATATGGCCGCCGGCATCAGCGCCGCGCCCCTTGAGCATCATGAAGTGGTGGAGACGGGCAAACGGGTCCGTGAACAGTTCGCGCGTTTCGTGACAGGGATACTCACCGGGATCTGATCTATCAGAAAGGAATGAGACATATGCCGACTAAGCTGATCATCGCGATCGTACAGGATGAGGACGCGTCCCGGCTCATCGCCGAACTCATGAACGAAGGGTTCAGCGCCACCAAACTGGCGACCACCGGCGGTTTCCTGCGCTCCGGGAACACCACGCTCCTGGTGGGCGTCAGCGAGGAAAGGTTCTCCGTGTGCCTGGGCATCATCGAGAAGATCTGCAAGAGCCGCCGCCAGGTGGCTTCCAGTCCCGTGGTGATGGGCGGGCCCTCCGACCATTACATGAACTATCCCATCGAGGTGACGGTGGGCAGCGCCACGGTGTTCGTGCTCAGCGTGGAGCAGTTCATCAAGTACTGATCTTCGGAGGCCGCGTTGCATCTGGATGACGGATTCGGCCTGAACGGCGGGCCGGTGGATTACGGGAATTTCCCCAGAGCGGTGCTGCTGACGGGGATCCCCGGGGTGGGCAAAAAGACCCTGTCCCTGGAGTGGGCCAAGGGGCTTCTTTGCCGCGGGGAAGGAGATGTGAAGCCCTGCGGGCAGTGCCGGTCCTGCCGGCGCATCGCCAAGGGCATCAGTCACGAGAACCTGATCCGCCTTTCCACGCCCAAAGGCCGGAAGTCCATCGGTGTCAAAGCCGTCACGGAAAGCGTCATCGAGGCGGCGTCCCGCTCCTCCCTGGAGGCGGGCAGGCGCGTGGTACTGATCCACGACGCGGATCTGATGACACCCCAGGCGCAGAATGCCCTTCTGAAGACCCTGGAGGATCCGCCGGACGACAATACCTGGTTCATCCTCACGGCGGACAGGCTGTTCGCCGTCCTGCCCACCATCATTTCCCGCTGCGCTGTGATCCATGCCCCCCTCTGGCCCCCGGAGAGGATCCTGAAAGTGCTCCTTGAGAAGGGCTATCCCCGTCAAGAGGCGGAACGGGCCAGTGAAATGGCGGGCGGGAGCCTGGGCGCCGCCATCGATCTGTGCGGCAGCAGGCAGGCCCTGCAGGCGGGGCAGACGGTGACGGAAACTTTTTTCAGCGTGCGCTCCACCGCCGATATCCAGGCGGCTCTCTCGGCGCTCAAGGCGCAGAAGGAAATGGACAGGGCAGAATTGAAGCTCCTGCAGGAGCGCCTGGCCCTTTTGATCAGGCTCAGGGCCGCTGATAACACGGGGGAGGCTGAAAAGCTGTTCGGCCCCGACTGGGCCTCGGCGCCCGTCCGGAGCCTTGAAAAGATATTCGAGTGTGTGGTGGAGGCGGCGCGGTACCGGGCGTCCAATGTGTCCTGGATGATCGAGGCCGAGAACATCATGCGCATCATCATGGAGGAAAGAGCTTTATGGCAACAGTAGTGGGCGTTCGTTTCCGCAATATGGGGAAACTGTACTATTTTGATCCGGGCCAGATCGAGGTCAACGCCGGTGACGGCGTGATCGTCGAGACCGCGCGGGGCATGGAATACGGCGAGGTGGTCACGGGCAGGGCCCAGATATCCGACGAGAGCCTGGCCGCTCCTCTCAAGAACGTGATCCGCGTCACCACCGATGAGGACCTCAAGCGCCTCAAGGACAACCGGGAAAAGGAAAAGAAGGCGCTGAAGATCTGCGCGGAGAAAGTGGCGATCCACAAGCTGGACATGAAGCTGGTGGACTGCGAGTACACCTTCGACGGCAGCAAGATCCTCTTCTATTTCACCGCGGATAAGCGGGTGGACTTCCGGGCCCTGGTGAAGGACCTGGCCAGCGTGTTCCACACCCGCATCGAGCTCAGGCAGATCGGCGTCAGGGATGAGGCCCAGATGCTGGGCGGCCTGGGCGCCTGCGGGCGGCCCCTGTGCTGCTCCACTTTTCTGGGGGATTTCCAGCCCGTGTCCATCAAGATGGCCAAGGAGCAGGGCCTGAGCCTGAATCCCACCAAGATCTCCGGCGTGTGCGGCAGGCTGATGTGCTGCCTGAAATATGAGGAGGACCAGTACGAGTCCGTCCATAAAAAGATGCCCAAGATCGGCCGGGACGTGATGACGCCCGACGGCCCGGGCACCGTGACCGCCCAGTCCGTCCTCAAGGAGACCGTGACCGTGCGTATCCCCAAAGGGGACGAGACGGAACTGAAGACTTATCCCATGAGCGACGTGCAGAGCGTCCATCCCCGGGTCCAGGGCAAAAAGAAGGATGAGTGCGAAAAAACCGCGGAACAGCCCGAGGCTTCCGATGATGTTCAGCTCATGGTCAAGGAGCTGGAACAGGAGGATGGCCTGGATCCGGAGGCCGCCAAGGAAGAGATCGATGAGCTCATGGGCAAGTGAGCGATATTTGATACACAAAAGAACGGCAGCATGGAGAAAATGCTGCCTTTTTTGTGTTTAAAGATAGAGAGGATCCATCCCGAACGGCACAGATCGGGCGCCGCCCGATCTGGCGGCGCTGCAGTATGACGCGGTCCTCACTTCAGGTTGATGAACACCAGCCCCGCCAGGCAGATGACGACGCCGACGATCTTGTT
>CACZOZ010000257.1:0-6165 GCA_902782865.1 uncultured Eubacteriales bacterium | reverse complement strand
TACACCGTGCTGGCCCGCAACGAGAACTACTTCGTCAAGGGCAGCGGCAACATCGAGAAGATCTATCTGTATCCGTCCACCGACCAGGGCGACGAGAACCTGATCACCAACGCGATGGCCGGCAAGATCGACTACGCGTTCTGCAAGGACTCCTCCCAGATCCAGCAGCTGCAGAACATGGAAGGCTACACCGTGCAGACCGTTAACGTCACCTTCCCCAGGTACGTGTTCATCAACATGTACGAGAAGAAATAATCATCGGTCAAACGCGTCAAAGAGGGGCTAGCTTTCGGCTAGCCCCCATCCTTTTCATACCGAAAGGGGGAGGCTTCTTCCTGTGCTGAACTATATCATCAGAAAGGTATTGAGCATCATACCGATGCTGCTGATCATCACGTTCCTGATCTATGTCGGGGTCGAGCTGATGCCCGGCGACGTGATCGATTTCCTGATCCCGATGGATCAGCTGGCGGAAATGACACCGGAAGAGGTGCAGGCCTTCCGTGCGGCGAAGGGGCTGGACGGGCCCATGATCGTCCGGTATTTCAACTGGCTCAAGGGCGTATGCGTCGGCGATCTGGGCTACTCGCTCCAGAACAACATGCCGGTGGGGCAGCTGATGATGCAGAAGCTGCCGGCCACGATCGAGCTGTCCATCGCCGCGCTCATCATCTCCACGATCCTGGGCATCGTGCTCGGCGTGATCTCCGCGATCCGCAAGGGCAAGCTGGCCGACAACGTCCTGACCGTCGCGGGCATGATCGGCGTGGCCATCCCCCAGTTCCTGTTCGGTGTTTTCTGCATCATCATCTTCTGCCTGAATCTGAAATGGTTCCCGGTGGGCCAGCGCGGCACGGAGGGGCTCCTGGACGAGCTCCATCACCTTTTCCTGCCGGCGTTCGTCTTGGGGATCTCCATGACAGCCGGTGTCATGCGCTATTCCCGCTCCAGCATGCTGGATTCCATGAACCGTGACTACGTCAAGACCGCGCGGGCCAAGGGCCTGCCGGAATGGAAGGTGAACCTGCTGCACGGTTTCCGCGTGGCCTGCACGCCGGTCATGGTGCTGATCGGCTTCCGTCTTCCCATGCTGATCAGCGGTTCCATCGTGATCGAGAATATCTTCCAGTGGCCCGGTGTCGGCCGCTGGTTCACGGACGCCGTCAAGTCGCAGAACACGCCCATCATCATGTCTGTCGGCCTGTTCATGGTCCTGCTGGTGCTGTTGTCGTCACTTCTGGTCGATATCCTGACCGCCGTACTGGATCCGAGGGTGAAGCTGTCATGAGTAATATTAAAAGAAGATCTGCGCTTGACCGCAGACTGGATAAGATCCGCGCTCTGGAAGAAAGCGGGCGTCTGGCCACGAAGCTGACGAACCGCACGCTCAGGAAGATCATGGCCAACAAGCTGGCCGTGCTGGGCGCTGTGCTGTTCGTGGTGATCTGCGTGATGTGCTTCGCCGCGCCCCTGTTCACCCGGTATCAGCCCACGGCGATCTCCCTGAAGGAGAGGATCGCCGCTCCTTCAGCGGGCCATATCTTCGGTACGGACCAGATGGGCCGTGATATCTGGTCGCGCATGCTCTACGGCGGCCGCATCAGTATCGTCGTGGGTCTGGGCAGCGCCCTGGGCGCCGCGCTGATCGGCGTCACTCTGGGCATGTTCGTCGGCTACAAGGGCGGCCTGATGGATGCCGTCATCCTCAAGATATCCGATGTGTTCCTCGCTTTCCCGCAGATGGTGCTCATCATCATCATGGTGGCCCTGGTGGGGCAGAGCCTGGAAAACATGATCCTGATCTTCATCCTCACCGGCTGGCCCAGCATGTACCGCATGGCGCGCAGCAAGGTCCTTTCTCTCAAGGAGGAGGAGTTCGTCCAGGCCCTGCGCGCCTTTGGCGTTTCGGATCTGAAGATCGCCTTCAAGCATCTGCTCCCCAATACCATCGGCCCGGTCGTGGTGAATATCACCCTTTCCACCGCGATGTTCATCCTGCAGGAGGCTTCCCTGTCCGTTCTGGGCTACGGTGTCCCGCAGGAGATCGCGACCTGGGGCAATATCATCAACGTGATCACCAACGCCGGCACGATCCGGTATGACTGGCTGGAGTACTGGTGGATGTGGCTGCCCTGCGCTGTGATGCTGATCCTGTTCGTGCTGGCCATCAACTTCATGGGTGACGGCCTGCGCGACGCCAGCGATCCCACACAGATCGGCTGAGGAGGGAAACGATATGTCAGAAAACAAAAATGATATCGTCCTGTCCGTGAAGGATCTGCACGTCAGCTTCTACACCAACCAGCGGTGCAACAAGGTCCTCCGGGGCGTCAGTTTCGACATCAAGCGCGGGAAGACCCTGTGCGTCGTGGGCGAATCGGGCTGCGGCAAGTCGGTGACCGCCAACTCCATCCTGCGTCTTCTGCCCGAGCTCAGCCGCATCGAGGAGGGCTCCATCACCTATTACAAAGAGGACGGCACAGCGGTGCGCCTGGATCAACTGGAAAAGAACGGAAAAGAGATGCGCAGCATCCGCGGCAAGGATATCGCGATCATCTTCCAGGATCCCATGACGGCCCTGAACCCCGTTTACACCGTGGGTCACCAGATCCGGGAAATGATCAAACAGCACAAGCCGGGGATGAGCAAACGGGAACTGAAACAGGCCTCCGTGGAGGACCTGAGCGATATGGGCATCCCCGCCGCCGATATCCGGGACGGCGAGTATCCACATCAGTTCTCCGGTGGCATGCGTCAGAGGGCCATGATCGCCATGGGCATGTCCTGCGAGCCGAAGATCCTTCTGGCGGACGAGCCCACCACGGCCCTGGACGTGACCATCAGCGCCCAGATCTTCGAGCTGATGAACAGCCTGAAGAGGGATTACGGCACGGCGATCCTGATGATCACCCACAATATGGGCGTGGTCGCCGAGATGGCGGACGAGGTGGCCGTGATGTACATGGGCAATATCGTGGAGTACGGCAGGGTCGAGGATATCTTCACGAGGCCCACCCATCCCTACACCAAAGCCCTGCTGCGTTCGATCCCGGTCCTGGGCAAGGGCAAGAACCAGCAGCTCGAGCCCATCCGCGGTGTCACGCCGGACCCGTTCAACCGCCCCAAAGGCTGCCAGTTCTGCCCCCGCTGCGATTACGCGACGGAGCGGTGCGAAAAGGAGATGCCTCCGGAGGAATGGTGCGAGGAAGGGCATTATACCCGCTGCTTCAACTACGGGGAGGTGAGGAAGGATGTCTGACCGTGAGATCCTGCTCAAGGTCCGGGGAGTAAAAACCTACTTCCCCATCAAAAAGGGTATCTTAAAACGCGTGGTCGGCCATGTGAAAGCGGTCGATGACATCAACCTGGACGTGTACCGCGGCGAGACTCTCGGCCTGGTGGGCGAGTCCGGGTGCGGCAAGACCACTCTGGGCAAATCCATCCTGCAGCTGGTCCAGGCCACCGACGGCACCATGGAATACAAGTTCGAGGACGGCTATAAGGACCTGCGCAAGCTGTCCCGGAAGGAACTGGACGCCGCCCGTCAGAAGATACAGATCGTCTTTCAGGACCCGTACTCTTCCCTGAACCCGGCCTTCACCATCTTCGGATCCCTGGAGGATCCGCTGATCAAGTTCGGCGTCAAGTCCAAGGCGGAACGCATCGAGAAGATCGGGAAGCTGCTGGAGGACGTGAACCTGCCCCGGGAATACATGACCCGCTATCCCAACGAGTTTTCGGGCGGCCAGCGCCAGCGCATCGGCATCGCCCGCGCCCTGTCGGTGGATCCCGAGCTGATCATCTGCGACGAGGCGGTCTCGGCCCTGGACGTGTCCATCCAGGCGCAGGTCCTTAAACTGCTCAATCAGCTCAAGGCCGAGCACAATCTCACCTACATCTTCATCACCCACGACCTCTCCGTGGTGGAATACCTGGCGGACCGGATCGCGGTGATGTATTTAGGGCGCATCGTGGAGCTGACCACCTCCGAGGAACTGTTCGCGAACACCCTCCATCCCTACACCAGGGCGCTTCTGAGCGCCATCCCCGTGGCGGATGTGACCAAGAAGAAAAAGCGCATCCCGCTGCAGGGCGACGTGCCCTCCCCGGCCAAACCGCCGTCCGGCTGCACGTTCCACCCCCGCTGCCCGGAATGCACGGAGGAGTGCAAGTCCGCCCGGCCACAGCTGGAGGAGTATCTGATCAACGGCGTCAGCCACTTCGTCGCCTGCCACAAGGTCAAGAAAATGCTGGAAGAGCGGGACGACGTGGTCAAGGTGGGAAAGGCGTAAGCGATGAAGAACGGTTTTGAGGCCTTCAAAGGGGTCATCCCCGCGGTCCTTTCCGTGTTCGACGAAAAGGAAGATCTTGACGAACAGGGCACCCGGGAGCTCGTCCGGTTCCTGATGAGCTTTGACATCGGGGGATTGTACATCACCGGATCCACGGGCGAGGCGTTCCTGATGGACAGTGACGAGCGCAAGCGGCAGGTGGAGATCGTGCTGGACGAGGTCGCGGGCCGTCTGCCGGTGATCGTGCACGTGGGGGCGATCTCCACCCGCGCCTCGCTCGACCTGGCCAGGCACGCCCGGCGCGCGGGGGCGGACGGCATATCCAGTGTTCCGCCCTTCTACTTCAAGTTCACCGAGGATCAGATCTTCTCCTATTACCGGGACATCGCGGAAGAAACGGATCTGCCCATGGTGGTCTACAACATCCCGCTGGCGGGCATGATGACCGAAAAGATGATCGAGCGCCTTGCCTCCATCCCGCGTGTCAGGGGCCTTAAGTATACCGGGACCGCGATCTATGAGATCATGCAGATCCGGGACAGCTGCGGGGAGGCGTTCAGGATCTACGGCGGCTGCGACGAAATGGGATCCTCCAATATGGGCCTGGGCGTGGACGGCGTCATCGGCTCGTTCTACAACTGCATCCCGGATCTGTACATCCGGATATGGAACGCCGTGAAGGCGTCCGACATCGCCCTGGCGGCGGAGCTGCAGCGCAAAGCGCTCCGGGTCGTCACCGCGGGGGTGTCCAGCGGCAGCATGATGGCCTGCCTCAAGCTGTGGCTCAGGGCCGCGGGCGTCCGGGCGGGCTGGGCGAGAAGGCCGTTCCTCAACTTCACCGAAGAGGAGCGGGAGGCTTTGGTCAGCACGCTGCTTCATATCGACGACGAGGAACATATCGGCCTTGAGATCGCAAAACGGATCCGGGCCGGTCAGTAAGATAAGCACGGAGGGACGCTCTATGGATTTTGACACGCTCAAACGGGTGCAGGACGCTGTGGCCCTCATCCGGTCCGGGAAACTTGATACACTTGACCCCGGCAGGCATGAACTGCCCGACGGCGCTTATGTGAACGTATTCGGGTATCAGACGAAAGAGTCGGGCATCTATGAGGCGCACAGGAAGTATATCGACATCCATTATGTCCTGGAAGGATCGGAGATCATCATGGTGGCGGATACAGGGTCGCTTCAGGTGACCCGGGAATACGATGAAGAAGGGGACGCCGTCCTGGGCAGCGCGCAGGGCAAAGGGTACCCGCTCAAAAAGGGGCAGTTCATGGTGGTCTTCCCGGAGGAAGCCCATCTGCCCGGCATCACGGCGGACGCTGTGTGTCAGGTCAAAAAGGCCGTGGTGAAAGTGCCCGTGTGATCTTTTAAGACCGCGGGATAAGGAAAGACCGGCGGCGCGGAGTTCTTCCGCGCCGCCGGTCTTTCCTTATCTGTTATCCCGATCCTCCGTCAGGCCGCGTTCACCGGCCCTTATATATTTCCAGGATAGACGTATTCCAGGTGCCGCCGGGCGATCCCGGTCAAATGAAGGATCCTGCCGATATCCGTCGGCCCCCGGTCCGTCATGCGGTGCCGGGGGAAGAACCTGCTGATGTGCAGGGGGATCTCACGGCCCTCCTTTCCGCCGTACACGTCCGTGAGGTCCGCGATCCAGCCGCTCAAGCTGTCCATCTCCGCGTCGCTGTCGTTCTCCCCGGGCACGATCAGCGTGGTCAGCTCCACATGGCAGTTTTTCACCGCCTCGCGGATGAAGGTCTTCGTCATTGCCAGGTCTCCTTTGAGCACCTCCCGGTAGTACCTTTCCGTGAAGCCCTTCAGGTCGATGTTCATGGCGTCGATATAAGGGGCCAGGGCCTCAAGC
>CACZOZ010000256.1:0-4306 GCA_902782865.1 uncultured Eubacteriales bacterium | reverse complement strand
TTTTCCATCGGCCGCCCCTTGGCCAGCTCGTCCACCAGCTTGTCCAGCTGCCGGACACGCTTCATCAGCGGATCCGTGATCGCATCGACCTGCACGCCGCACACCTTGCCGGTGATCAGATCCGCCCGGGGGCTCCAGGCCGGGGCGTTCGCGAAAAACGCGCCGCAGGTGATATCGGACTCAAGGGCCTCGGTGATCTCACCATCGCTGTATCCCGTGAGCCAGGAGGTGATCTCGAATACTTCTTCCCGTGTCCGGCCCTTTTTTTCCGCCTTCGCGATCAAAAGCGGGTACACCTTGGAGAACGCCATATCGAATATGGTCTGTCTGGGCATGGGGCTGTTCCTTTCCGCGTGTTTTTTACTATTTTACCGCAACCCCGGCCCCTTTTACAATGCCCCGGACAAGGGAAATGTGTTCCCCGGCGGCGGGGACTTAAGGAAGACGCCGCCGAAGGGGCACATCCGCGGCCGGAACACCCGCTCTGTCGATTTTTAAGACCCGAGCCGAAGTCAAGCCCGCGCGCAGAGCGGTCTCGATCGGCCCTTTGCCGCTGTCACGCCGCCTCTAAAGATCCACGATACGGACGGTGTTCCCGTGCTCCCGGATCAGGCGCGTCAGATCCTCGGCCTTCAGCCACACGGTGGCCGTGTTGTCGTTGGGATGCACGCCGATCAGGCCGCCGGAAAAAGCGGCGTCCAGATACAGTGTCACTTTCCGCTCCTCGTCATTGAGCAGGCCCAGGGGCGTGACGGCGCCGGGGATCAGGCCCATCACGCTCAAAAGTTCCTCCGCCGACGCGAAGGACAGCCTGCGCAGGCCGAACTTTTTCCTGAATCCGTTCAGGTCCACCCGCCTGTCCCCCCTGACGGTGATCAGGTACCAGCCGGTCTTTTTATCGTCCCGGACGAAGAGGTTCTTCGCGTCGCGGTCGGGATACTTAAGATCGATGGCCCTGAGCTCCTCCATGTTGAAGACCGCCGGATGCTCCTCCAGAATATACTCCACGCCCCGGGCGTCCAGATACTCAAGCGTTTCCTGTTTCGTCATCGCGCTCCTCCTGACCGATGAGGCCGTAGAGCCGGTACATATCGATCAAACGGCTGAAGAACAGCCGGTCGCCCATATACTGCCGGTAAGTGGCCGACTTTTCCTTTCCCCGGGCCTTGAGATCATCCATGGCCTCTTTCTCCCGCTCGTACCGGGCAAGGATGTCACTGAGCATTTTCTCAAAAGCTTCTGTCCGTTCCGTCATGTCTCCCCCCGGCCCAGGTGATCCCTGAGCACCTTCAGGCCCGCCGCGGGCACGCAGAACCTCGACCTGTCCCCGCTCATGATCTCGTTCCACACGGCCTCAAGATCGAACCAGCGCACTTGAGTCACCTCGCTCTCCTGCAGATGAAGGGAGCCGATATCCACCGGTTCACGGTACACATACACTTTCGTGACCTCGTTGTCCTTAAAAAGGCGGCCGTGGAACATTTTCTCATACCGGATGCGGAAGGTGCCGGCGTATGTGAGATCGGCCGGGGACGCGGCGATCCCCAGCTCCTCCCTGAGCTCCCTCAAGGCCGAGGGCAGGGGCTCCTCCCCCGCCGGGATGTGGCCCGCGGAGGAGGTGTCATACATGCCGGGAAAGGATTCCTTCTCCTCGCTGCGCTTCTGCAGGAGCACTTCCGCGCGGCCGGTAACGTTCCTCACCACCCACACGTGGGCGGTCCTGTGAAGGATGCCCTTTTCATGGGCTTCCGCCCGGGAGACGATGCCGCCGGTGGGCCGCCCCTGTTCATCCACGATATCCAGGTATTCCATCAAATGTTCACCCCGGCCCCGTGCCGTTTCCTTTCGGACGGCATTGTTTTCAGATCCGCGCCGCAGGAAAAAACGCGTCGTCTTCGATCTTCCCCGATCATACCACAGTTTCCTCAAAATGCCCAGATGGGGACGCGATCCCCGGCGCACGCAGGGTAAAAAAGTGTTTTCCGGGTACTGGTAAATTATGTCAATACACGCCGCGAGGCCTTAATTTTCAAGGTTTCGCAGCGTGTTTTGCGTGACGTGGAGAAGGACACGAATTTCGGGTACACTGGTAACGATCGAGGAAGCGAAACTTTGGATGCATCCACCTGATCAACGATGAGCCACAGGGAGAATTTGGATGATGAATGATGACGCCCTCATTGAAAGGATCAAGCGCTCAGTCGACTGCCGGCAGTTCCTGGAAAGGTCCAAAGGCGGTATGTACTGCTGCCCGTTCTGCAACAGCGGCAAAAACGGGCACAGCAACACCGGGGCCCTGAAGGTCTATCCGGACACGAACACCTGGACCTGCCACAAATGCAAAAAGAGCGGCGACGTGATCGACCTGTACCGGCATGTGACCGGCATGGATTTTCACGACGCTGTCGACGCCCTGAAAGATCAGGCAGGTCCGCGTCCGCCGCGTCCCGTCCCCCAAAGGAAGGCACCCCCGGCCCCGCGGGACTTCACATCCTATTACGAGATGTGCAAAGCGAACCTTCCTAATTCCAAAGAAGCGATAGAATACCTGGAGCGAAGGGGGATCAGAGTCGGCACCGCGTATCTCGCGGATATAGGCTTTGATCCCCGGTCGGATCCCGCGAACGCGCCCGGCGCCATGGGAGATGAGTACCGGCCGCACCCCGCGCCGAGGATCATCATCCCCACCGGGCCCGAGCATTACGTGGGACGGAGCATCGATCCGGACACCCCCAAAGCCTATGTGAAGATCAACAACCGGTCCGGCAGGCCGGGCATCTTCGCGGAGGAGGACCTGTACAAGGAAGCAGACCGGGTCTTCGTGACCGAAGGGGCTTTTGACGCCCTTTCCATCATGGAACTGGGTCATTACGCCGTCGCTCTGAACAGCACGTCGAACGTGGATATACTGCTGGAGAAGCTGAAGGAACGCCCCACCGCTTCCACCCTGGTAATATGCTTGGACAGCGACGAAACAGGCAGGGACGCGTCTGCGCGCCTGATGAAAGGCCTGAAAGACCTGGGAGTCAAGTGCGTTTCCGCCGATATCTGCGGCAAATGGAAGGACCCCAACGAAGCCCTCACGGCGGACCGCGCAGCCTTCAAGGCCGCCGTCGAGCGGGCGGAAAAAACGGAGCCCGCTGCCGTGAACGATGAGCCCGCCGCCACGCCCGAAGCTAAAGGACCCGGGAAGATCCCGGGCGCCGAAACGGATAAACAGGGCAATATGCTCAACCGGGCCCGGAACTACCGCCTGATCCTCACGCATGACCCGATTTTTGCTCACATATACCTCAACGAGATGACCGGCAGCGTCGTCATACGGGACGGCAGCCGCTCGAGGCAGTGGACGGAGCGCGACGACGCGGCCGCCAGGGAGCACATCGAAGCGACATACGGCATCTATTCCCTGCAGAAGTACAGGGACGGCTTCCAGTCCTTCCTCAGCAGCCGGACGTACAACCCCTGCATCGAAGAGATCGAACGGGAGACCTGGGACGGGATCCCGCGTGTGGAGAACTTCCTATGTTACGCGATGAAAGCCGAAGATACCGTTGCCACCCGGGAGAGCAGCCGCCTGATATTCTCCGGCGGGATCAGGCGGGCCTACGAGCCGGGGTGCAAGCACGATGAGGTGGTCGTCCTGGTGAGTCCCCAGGGCTGCGGCAAGTCCAGCCTCATCCAGTGGCTCGCCCTCAGGGACGAGTTCTATATCCCCCTCAAGACCCTGGACGGCAAAACGGCGGAGGAAAACATCGAGGGCGGATGGATCGTGGAGATCGATGAGCTCTGCGGCCTGTTCTCAAGCAGGAAGCGGTATGGATCGGATGACGCGGTAAAAGCGTTCCTGTCGGAGACCAAGTCCGTCTTCCGTCACGCGTACGCCCGCGAACCGGTCCAGACCCCGCGCCGGAACATTTTCATCGCCACCACGAACCACTTCGAGTTTCTGGAAGATCCCAGCGGCAACCGCCGGTGGTTCCCGGTGATCTGCAGGCAATCGGGCCCGGAGCTCTATGCCCGCAAAGATGAGATCCGGCACTATATCCGGCAGTGCTGGGCGGAGATGCTCACGGCCTACAGGAACCATGATCCCCTGGCCGACCCGGCGCCGCGCAGTGAAGCGCTGGCCGCCATCGAGGCCGAACGCGCGAAGGCCACCGTGGATGACTGGCGTGTCGCGGAGATCGCCCGATACATTGAAGGGAAAGAGAAGACCTGCATCCTGGAGATCTGGCGGGAGGCACTGCACAGGGACGGGTTCTGCCCGGACCTGACAAAGCACGACTCCAACGAGATCGCCCAG
>CACZOZ010000255.1:0-2900 GCA_902782865.1 uncultured Eubacteriales bacterium | reverse complement strand
CACCGACCAGATCGTGTCGACGATGTGCAGGCGGCTCATGGTGATGTAGTTGGGGATGGCGGTGACGTAGCCGTTGAACATCAGGGCCGTCACCACGATGGAGAAGTACAGCCTGCCGCCGGGGAAATCATACTTCGCCAGCACGAAGGCCGCCATGGACGCGATGAGCAGATGGCCCAGGGTGCCGAGCAGGGTCATGCCAACGGTGTTGGTGAGATACCGGGAGAAGGGTACCCAGCTCTGCCCCATCGTCACCATCAGGTCGCTGAAATTGTCCAGCGTGGGATGTCGGGGGAACACCGTGGGCGGGAAGCGGAACAGCTCGTCCAGAGGCTTGAGCGCGCTGGAAATGGCGAACACCAGGGGGAACGCCATCGCCACCGCCACGAGGATCAGCAGCAGCCATACGCCCGCATCGCCCAAAATGGAGCGGTTGGGGCGGCGCTTGCGGCCTGTAACGGCCTTCATTTTCCGGGGATCAGCCGGTTTCACTGCGCTCATGTGCCCACCCTCCTCAGCATGCTTTGAATCATCTTGTTGCACAGGATCATGGTCAGGAACAGGATCGTGGCGATGGCGGAGGCGTAGCCCATTTCAAACCGGGTGAAGCCGTAGTCGTACAGGTGGAGCACCACGGTGTGGGCGGCGTAGTCCGTACTGGGGAAGCCCGCCAGGGCCATGGGAACGTCCGCCACGTTGAAGCTCTGGGTAATGGCCATCACCGCGCCGAAGAGCAGCATGGGCTTCATGTTGGGCAGGGTGATGTAGTACAGCTCCTGCCAGCGGTTGCGGATGCCGTCCACGTAGCCGGCTTCGTACTGGCTGCGGTCAATACCCTGGAGGCCGGCCACAAAGGCCAGGAAGCCGGTGGCCATGCTCATCCACAGGATTACGATGATGAGCATGGGCATGATGGTGGTGGGGTCGGACAGCCAGAGCCTGGGCTGGTAGATGATGCCCGTCTGCATCAGAATGGCGTTCAGCCAGCCGTAGGCGTCGCCGCGGAAAATAATGGAGAAAATGGTATAGGCGTTGCCCGCGATGCTGGGGGCGTAGAAGATCACCACGGCCAGGGTGCGTATCCACCGGGGCAGCTCATTGATGAACCAGGCAAACCCGAAGGAAAGCAGATACCCTAAAGGCCCTGTGATGATGGCGATGAGGAAGGTATTCTTGACAGAGATCAAAAACACGTCGTCCTGCAAAAGCAGGTTGGTGTAGTTCTTGAAGCCGATGAACTTCGCCGGTTCCAGGATGTTGTAGTAAGAGAAGGAATAGAAGATCGAGGTGAACATGGGCAGGATGTAGAAGGTCAGGAACAGCACGGCGTGGGGCAGCAGAAACAGGTAGCATACCCGCATCCGCCGGGCTTTGTCCCAGGCAATGGCGGCCTTCCGCTTCCTGGACTTGACATATTTCGATAAAAACTGGCTCATCGTGCGCTTCCTCCCTTCTCAGTTGATCGGCAGCCCGAATTCTTCGCGCTTCTTGACGATTTCTTCGTTGATCGTGCGGGCGTAGGTGGTAATGGTTTCCCGCTGGTCGGTGTGCTGGTTGATGATTTTGCGGATGGCGTTGGTCAGGTGGCGGTTGGTGTAGTAGCCGCCCGCGACCTCCCGGAAGCCCACGGCCCAGCGCATCTGCTCCCGGATCACGGCCAGCTGGTTCTCGCTCCAGGGCAATTGCTCGATGGCCGTGCGGTTGGCGGTGGCGTAGCGGGCGGAGGAGCCCAGCAGGCTTTCCATCTCGCGGCCGAAGCGCACCTGGGTCTCGGCGGAGACCCACCACTTCATGAACTCCCAGCCGTCGCGTTTGATGCGTTCATCCTTCGTGCTGACCATCATGCAGCACTGGCCCTGGCTGTGGCCGCTGTGGTCGATGTAGGTTTTTCCATTTTCGTCCGTGCGCTCGGTGCCGGGGATGATGGCGATGTCCCACAGGCCGCGGATCTCCGGCGCGGAGACCATGAGGGTGTTGAAAATGGTGTAGTCGAAAATGCCCATCACCATTTCGCCGGAACGGAAGCGGCTCAGGAAGTCAAACACCACGGGCAGGCCGTAGTCGTTGTACAGGGAGGTGTACATTTCAAAGGCTTTCACGCCCGCCTCGTTGGCCACGTTGGCTTTGGTGCCCGCCTCGTTGTAGATGGTGCCGCCCTGCTGGTACACCATGGCGTAATAGGTGGCCAGGTTCGGCGCGGCGATGTCGGGATAGGGGATGCCCACGCTCAGGTTGGAGCCCTGGATGGTGGGCAGCATGGCGATCAGCTCGTCCCAGGTTTCAGGCACCTTCAGGCCCAGCTGTTCCAGCACGTCGGAGCGGTAGAACAGCACGTTGCACATCTGGGTCTCGGGCAGGGCGTAGATGCCGTTTTCAAAGTTGAAGGCCGCGTAAGCGCTGGGATAGAAGTCGGAAAGCACCTCGTCCAAATCGTCGAATTGCCGCAGGTCCTCCACCGCGTGGCGCAGGGCGTAGTTGACCGGGTTCCAGGAATCGGTGGACAGCACGATGTCCGGCCCGTTCCCGGCTACCACGGCGTTGAGCAGCGCGCCGCCGTCCACCAGCTTCACGTTCACGGGGATGCCGGAATTGGGGGTGAAGGTATCGTCCACCATGGTTTTCAGGATGGTGCTCTGGTCGCGGCCCGTCATGATCCAAACCTCGATGGCATCCCCGCCCTTGTATACGTCGCCCAAAGCGTCGTAATTGATGGTATAGCTGGCGATGTTGGAGCGGATCTCGTGCAGCAGGCCGTCGAGGAAGTTTTCCGATTCCGCCGTCAGCTTGGTCCCGTCAGCGGAAACGATGATCTTGTCGACGTCCAGCTTGCTTTCGCTCAGGCCCTGCATGGCGGTGCCCAAAGCGGTGATGTTGTCCTTGAAGCCGCCGAAATTCTGGGT
>CACZOZ010000254.1:0-4835 GCA_902782865.1 uncultured Eubacteriales bacterium | reverse complement strand
TGAGGCCGTCAAAGTACAGCGGCACCTTCATCTCCGCGGCTTCCCGGATCAGGGACCGCATCCCGTTATCGCCGCCCAGGCCGCGCAGCGTCTTGACTTTGGTGAGCACCTTCTGGCTGACGCCGCCGTTGGCCCAGCCGGTCATCCTCACGCTCAGGTTCGGGATGTCCTTCAGATCGCCGATGATCTTTTTCGCGTCGTCGAAGGTGGTGATGGAGACCACCGCGTCCACGGGCAGACCGAAGCGGACCACCTTTTTGTCGATGGCGCCCACCAGCTCCACGGACACGGGCACGTCCGCGGCCGCGGTCTTCATCTCGGGATACCGGGCGCGCAGATAGTCGCCGTAGGCCGTTGCCATGTCCACGTAGTCGTCACTGTCGATGAAGCGGTAGCGCTGGCAGACGGTCTCCTCGGGCATCTCCTTCTCGAACATGTAGACCAGGTTGGCGGTCTTGGCGGAGACATTGTACTTGTCGCTGTGCAGCACGTTGTACTTGGCGCAGATCCAGTTGTAGCTGTTGTAGCGCAAGCTGATATCCGCCTGGATGCCGCCGAAGGAAGGCGCGCCCTCCAGGATGCAGATGAAGGACCCGCCGCTCCTGGTCATGCCGAAGACCGGGAAGGTGTTCTTCGTCTCACTGACCACCTCGGTGCGCTCGGAGCCGTAATCCCAGCCGTACAGGTTGGCGTAATAGCTGTTCTGGGCCAGCTTGCCGTTGTTGTAGCGGATCAGCGCGCCGCCGCCCTCGGGGATGAACATGAAGCCGTCCTCGTTCAGCCCCGCGGCGCCGAACATGGGCAGCACCGTTACGTAGGTGATGGGGTATCCCGCGCGGTAGCGGATCCGGTCATAGGGCACCTTGACCAGGAAGTCCGGCCCGTCGAGCTGGTACACCACCGTCACGTTGAACACCGGATCGGTGTTCTCCTTGGCGCCGGCCACCAGCTGCATGTCAAGGTCATAGTCCTCCTGGGTGTAGCCGACTGTGGCGAAGATGCCCGCGATGCTCTTTTTGTTGTTCTCGGAGGTATCCGCCTTGAGCACGTACAGTTCCTGTTCCGCCAGGCTCGGGTACAGGGCCAGGAGCTCGTCCTTGTTCTTGACGTCATTGATCTTCTCGGGTTTATAGAGGGTGTAGACGTTCTTGACCTTCTTGGAGTCCCGGCTGTTGAGCTGGTCCACGAAGCTGTTGAAGCGCTCCACCGTGATGGCGGAGGGCAGCAGGTAGATCTTCTCGATCTTGCCCACGGAATAGGTCACGGCCACGCTGCCGTCCTCTTCCTTCTCCACGGAATAGGTGCCGTTCTCGATGGAATAGGTGTAGTTGTTGAAATCGATGGTGCCGCTGGCGGAGGAGTAGGTCACCACCAGGGTGGACTGGAGCATGGCCTTGTTGGCGGCCAAAGCCACCGTGTCCTGCGCGGCGTCCGCGGGATTGGACAGCCACTCCCGGCCCGTAGCCTTCTCCGTGAGCTTGAACTGGGTGGTGGCGGCGTCCATTTCAAACAGCAGGCTGTCGTTCTCCATGGTGAGAGTCTGCTTCCCGCCCTCATAGTAGGAGATGACCGGCGGGTCTTCCTGCTCCTTTTCCGGGGTGCCGTAAAGCGGGATGCCCACGAAGATCACCAGGGCGGCGATGAGCGCCGCGGCCACCAGCCAGGGGATCAGCCGGCGGAGGATGGATCTTTTTTTCATCATCAAACCTCCTCCCCCATCAGTGCAGCCTGAAAACGATCTCGCGGTACAGGGACACGAAGTACCCCATCGCGTCGCTCAGAAGGCTGAAGAATACCAGCACCAGGAACAGGATCACCAGGGCGCCGAAGATCGTGAACACGATAAAGATCAGCGTTTTCCCGGGGCTGTAGTCATGCACCTGCATCAGGCCGGCGAAAGCCAGGAACAGGCACCAGATCACCGATACGCTCATCATCACCGTGTAGTACGACGCTTCGTCGTAGGAGATCACGTTGCTGATCAGGATCAGCGGCAGCTGGATCAGGATGTAGGGCACCAGCGCGTAGCACATGGCCATGTAGATGTCCCTGAAGTGCCCCTTGCCGTCAAACAGGGTGGAAAGGCTCCAGTTGGACAGGCACAGCACCAGGAACGGCAGCAGCAGCGACGCGCAGCGCTCGTAGATGTTGATGTACTGGATCGGCGCCGTGATGAACTGGAAATTGGTCAGCATCAGTTTGAGCACATAGGTGATCAGGAACAGCGCCAGGAAGGTATGGGCGGCCGCCAGGGATCCGCGCTTTTCGTGCACCAGGTCCCAGAAGCCGTCGAAGGGATGCGTGATCACGTAAAGGCCGTAGCGCAGGGTGGCTTTATAGCGCTGCCATCCTGCCCTGCGGGCGTCCACAGCCGCTGCGTCAGCGGGCAGCCTGTCTGCGCTCATAAGCTGACACCTCCGCTCTCGTTTTTTTGATGAAGCTGATCACCGGGGGCACGATCAGGAGGGCCGCCACCGCGATGACGATCCAGACGATGTTGCGCTCCACGACGACCTTGCGGTAGTACCGGTAGGCGCGGCCGTAGTTTTCCCGGTCATGCGCCATCTTGAAGTACCGCATGGCCTCCTCGTAGTTCTCCTGCCGCATCAGCGAACGGCCGATCCCGATGAAGGCCAGGTTGTAGTTGGCATTCAGCTTGAGCACTTCCCGCCAGGTGTCGGCGGACTTGTCGTATTCGCCCTTTAAGTACTCGTCGCTGGCCTGGTAGATGAGCCGGCCGTACTCGGTGGGGGTGAACACCGTGATGCTGTTCTCGTTCTGGTCCAGCACCATCAGGTCCAGCCCCATATGCTCAACGCTCTTGGCGGACAGGAACGCGCCCTCGAAGTTGCCCTTGCTGCCGAAGGCCCACAGCATGATGCCCTGGGGATCGTAGCCGAACAGGCGGCCGTGGGTGGAATCCACGGCGATGTAGATGTCGTTGTCCAGCACCGTGATATCCCGGAACTTGGAGGGGCCGTAATCCAGGCTGCCCTCCACCCAGAGCAGATCGCCGATCGGGGGATAGCGGTCGTTCTTGATCAGGATATCGTTGCCGATGGAGTTGATCCGGCGGATGGGCTTGGCCACGTCCCACTCCAGGTCGTACTCGCTGAACACGGTGTTGGTGGCGTAGATGAAATCGTCGTGGTCGATGTAGATGTTCTCGTATTCCGTGGGCACGAAGGAGGCCTGGGAGGCCCGCTGTTCCTTGGTGGTGAAGAAGGACTTCCAGATGTAGTCCCACGGATCGTACTTGGCCTTGTTGGCCCCGATGAAGCCGGTGAAGGTGCCGTCCGCCTCGTATTTGACGATGCCCTTGTTCACGTTGGTGGCCAGGGCGAACACGCGGCCGGTGGAATCCACGACGATCTTGCTGGGCAGGAAGCTCAGGTTCTGATCGAAGGTGGTGTCCGTCGGTTTGACGTAGTCCCTCACGAAGTTGAAGCTCTTGTCCATCATCACGATGCGGTTGTTGTTGGTGTCCGCCACGTAGATGTTGCCTTTTTCGTCCACCGCCACGTCGCCGGGGGTATTGAAGGTCTCCGGCGAGGTCCCGCTGACATGATCGATGATGTCCGCCAGGGTGAAACTGTCACCGGATTTTTTCAGATGCAGGATGCGGTTGTTGCCCGTATCGCAGACATACAGGTGCTCCCCCAGGACGAACAGGCTCTGGGGCCGGCGCATGGGCGTTTCAAGGCCCAGAGTGGCGCTGTAGACCACCTGCTGGACACGGTAGGCGTCCGGGGACTGGCGCATCTCGCCCCAGTAATCGTAGTTGTAGGTATACACATTGCTGAAACCGTCGCTCTCGGCGAGGGCGCAGCACACCGGCATCAGGAGCATCACCGCGATGCCCAGTGCCAGCAGACGCAGATAACGTTTCACGATCTTCTTCCCTCCCTTCCTTAAGTCAGTCCTTCAGGCCGGAGGATGCCATGGTCTCCAGGATCCGGCTCTGGGAAAGGATGAATATGGCGATGGGCACCAGCATCACGATGACCGTGACCGCTGCCGCCTGACCCGTACGGGCGATGCCGCCCGCCTGGATCTGCTGCAGGGCGTAGACGAGGGTCTTTTTCGCCTCGGAGTAGATCACGGTGGAGGCGCTGTTGTTCCACAGGCTCTGCACGGAGAAAATGATGATGGTGAGCCAGGCGGGCTTCACGTTCGGCATGACGATGCTCCAGAAGATCCTGAACTCGCCCGCGCCGTCGATATGGGCCGCCTCGATCAGGGCCGTGGGCAGGCTCTCCATGAACTGCTTCATCAGGAACAGCCCGATGGGAGCCGCGAAGGCCGGCAGGATGATGGCCCAGTAGGTATCGATGATCCCCATTTTGCTCATGATCACATAGTTGGGAATGCCCGTGACGTAGCCGGAGAACATCAGCGCCGTGACGATGATGCTGAAGAACAGCTGGCTGCCGGGGAAGTCATACTTCGCCAGCACGAAGGCGGCCATCGAAGCAATGAGCACATGGCCGAAGGTGCCCACGAAGGTGATGAACACCGTGTTGGTGAGGTAGCGGGAGAAGGGCACCCAGCTCTGGCCCATGGTGACCATCAGATCGCTGAAGTTGTCAAACGTCACATGCGACGGGAACACCCGGGGCGGGAAGCGGAACAGCTCGTCCAGGGGCTTGAGCGAGGAGGCGATCGAGAACACCAGCGGGAACGCCATCGCCACGGCGAAGATCAGCATCAGCAGATAGATGCCCAGATCGCCCCAGAAGCTGCGGTTGGGCTTGCGGCGCTTGGGGGCAATGAGCCGGATCACCGCGTAAAGGGCGTAGATGCCCAGCTCGATGAACGCCACGATGCGCAGGATG
>CACZOZ010000253.1:0-6113 GCA_902782865.1 uncultured Eubacteriales bacterium | reverse complement strand
ATCCGGTCCGTGCCGCGGGCGCGGGCGTAGGCGCAGGCCAGGGGCGAATCGTCCAGGCCCTCGATGTCATCCACGAAGCAGCTCTTCTTGAGCTTGTCGCTCAGGGGGATGCCCACGGCGGCGGAGGTGGGGCTCACGTGCTTGAAGCTCGTCACGGCGGGCAGGCCCAGGGCTTCCTTGAGTTCCTTCACCAGCTGCCAGGAGTTGAACGCGTCCAGGAAATTGATATAGCCGGGCCGGCCGGACAGGATCTCGATGGGCAGGTCGCTGCCGTCGTGCATGTAGATCTTCGCCGGTTTCTGATTGGGGTTGCAGCCGTATTTGAGCTCGAATTCTTTCATGATCCTGTCCTCCGTCACTTGTTTTTGTTGATGAGGCGGTCCTCCGTCTCACCGGTGGCAAGGTCGATATACCGCACGTAAAGGCTGATCTTGTTCTGCTCGTTCAGGGCCGCCCACAGACGGGCGGTCATGTCATCGATGTCATCGCAGACCGCCATGCGCTCCGGCTCGCCCTGGAAGGTGGGGATGGGGCTGCCGTCGCACACGTAGGTGTGCAGGAAATGGCCCAGACCGCACAGCGGCGCGTACCTGAAGGTGAAGCGGTTGCAGGCGGTGCCCTTTTCGTCGGCGCTCTTGAGGATGCTCATCTGGTAGGTGAAATCCCCGTCCGCGAAGGTGAGCATGCCGCTGATGCGGGGCGTGAAGTTCGGCGCGTCGGGCTCGAACTCACGTTTTTCCAGGGCTTCGGTGAAGCTCCTGCCTTCCTTCAGGCCGTCATGGATCGTGTCGGTCTGATTGCCGTTGGTCACGATCAGGTTGTTCCCGAAGCTGCGGACCGCGGCGTAGATGATCAGGGAGGGATCCTGCACCTTCGTTTCATCGAAGGGCTCGGTGAACACCTCGCCGTCCTTCACGGTGAAGATCCGGTTGCGGCTGTTCTCGCTGCGGCCCATGATGAAGTAGGCCGTCATGGCTTTTTTGCCGTCCGGCGTTTTGCCGATGACGATGCCGCGGCCGGGATAAGTGTTGTCCTTCAAAAGTTCCTCGGGGGTCGATATCCCGTAGATGGGGGTGATCTTCTTCATGATCTCCATATCCGTATCCTCCTTCATTCTTCCTTCAGATCCAGGATCTTACCGCAGACTTTCTCAACGCTTTGAGGCAGGATGATCCATTCCGCCTGTTCCATCACCCGGCGCTGCAGCGTTTCGGGCGTATCCGAGTCCAGCACCTCCACCGCCTTCTGAGCGATGATCCGGCCCCCGTCGGGGATCTCGTTGACGAAATGGACCGTGGCGCCGGTGACCTTGACGCCCTTTTGAAGGGCCGCCTCATGCACCTTCAGGCCGTAGAAGCCCTCGCCGCAGAAGGCGGGGATCAGGCTGGGGTGCACGTTGATGATGCGCTCGGGGTATTTTTCGCAGAACCACGGGCTCAGGATGGCCATGAAGCCCGCCAGCACGATCAGGTCGATCCCCGCAAAGTCCAGCGCGTCCGCCACCGCTCTCTCAAAGGCTTCCCGGCTGCCCAGGTCCGCCTTCAGGATCACTTTTTCGGGGATGCCCGCCGCCCGGGCCCGCTCAAGGGCGTAAGCCCCGGCCTTGTTGGATATCACCAGGGCGATCTCCCCGTGGGGGATCTTCCCCGCTGCCGCGGCGTCGATGATGGCCTGCAGATTGGTGCCCCCGCCGGACACCAGCACCGCCACGCGCGCCTTTTCCTTCATCACGCCTTCTCCTTTCCGCCGCGCCCGCTCAAGAGGGGCAGCAGCACGGCCCCCAGGGAATTCCCCAGGATCACCGTGAGGATGAACAGGAACACCCGGCCGCCGAGCATGCCGCCCGCGGCGAAATAGAACATGTCGGCGATGGAGTGCTCAAAACCGCTCAGGATGAACACCGGGATGCCGAACAGGATGCCCGTGATGTTCTTCCCGTCCCGGTAGACGCTCACGGCCACATACATCAGCACGCCGCAGAACGCGCCCCGGATCAGGGTCTGCAGCCCGTTCTGCACGAGCTTGCCCGCGCACAGGCTCTCCGCCGCCGCCCCGAGAGAGGGCACCGACAGGCGGATCAGGAAGCCGCAGACGATGGTGGCGGCCAGGTTGCCGACAAGGCCCAGAAACAGCGCCGCGACCGTCTCCCGGTCGTGCTTTTCGGGGATGAAGCCGATCCGGCCGGTGTACAGGGAATACCCCTTGAAGCAGATGGTCAGAAGAGCCACGGAAAACAGGACGGCACCGATATACCTGTTGTCGCAGGCCAGATACACGCTGCCGCCGATGGCGATCATCACGCCGGCGCAGACGCCGGAAAGGGCTTTTTTCAGCATATGGTGATCCTGTCCCCGCTTTCCACGATCTCGCCGATCACGTAAGGCTCCTCGCCCTCGCCCTTAAGCGCGTCCATGACTTTGTCCGCGTCCGCGGCGGCGGTGATGAGGCTCATGCCCACGCCCATGTTGAAGGTGTTGAACATGTCGTGCTCGGATACACCGCCCATTTCGGCGATCAGGCGGAAGATAACGGGCACGTCCACGGCTTTTTTGTCGATCTTCGCGCCCAGGCCATGGGGGATCGAGCGGGGGATGTTCTCATAGAACCCGCCGCCGGTGATGTGGCTGATGCCGTGGATCTCGGCGGCCCCGAGCGCCGCCAGGACGGGCTTGACATAGATGCGGGTGGGCGTCAGCAGCGCGTCGCCCAGACAGGTCCCCAGCTCCGGCACCTCACGGCCCAGGTCCGCGTGCTCCACGTCGAACACCCGGCGCACCAGGGAGAACCCGTTGGAATGCAGGCCGCTGGACTTCAGGGCGATGACCGCGTCCCCCGGCCGCACGTTTTCAGGGTCCAGGATCTTTTTCTCATCCACGATGCCCACGGAAAATCCCGCCAGGTCGTAGTCGTCCTTCGCCATGGTGCCCGGATGCTCGGCGGTCTCCCCGCCGATGAGGGCGCAGCCCGCCCGGACGCAGCCTTCCGCCACGCCGGACACCAGGGCCGCCACCTTTGCCGGATCGTTTTTGCCGATGGCGATATAGTCCAGGAAAAACAGCGGCTTCGCGCCGCAGCAGACGATGTCGTTGACGCACATGGCCACGCAGTCGATGCCCACGGTGTCGTGCCGGTCCATCAGCTGGGCCACGCGCTGCTTGGTGCCCACCCCGTCGGTGCCGGAGACCAGCACGGGCTTTTCCATGCCGGTCAGGTCCGGGGCGAACAGGCCGCCGAAACCGCCGATACCGGAGACCACGCCGGGGATCACCGTGCGCTCCACGTGCTTTTTCATCAGCCTCACGCCCTCATAGCCGGCGCGGATATCCACGCCCGCCGCCGCGTAAGCCTCGGAATAAGACTTTTCCATCCCGTTACTCCTCTCCGTCCCAGCAGTAGGTGCACAGATCGCATTTGGGGAGCCCGATGGCGCGGATGACCCCCTCCAGGGTCTGGAACTCCAGGGACGAGAAATTGAATTTCTCACAGATGGCGCGGCGCAGGTTCCTGCCCCGTTCCGTGCTGCCGTCGCAGTACTCGTCCAGATGCTTGAGGCCCTCCCGGCCCTCCAGCTCCACCACGGTGCGCCGGGCCAGCAGGTCCATGTCCGAGTTGGAGCGGGAGAAGTTCAGATACTTGCAGGCGTACATCACCGGCGGGCAGGCCGAGCGCATGTGCACCGCCTTGGCGCCGCTCTCGTACAGGAAATCCACGGTCTCCTTCAGCTGGGTGCCGCGCACGATGGAATCGTCCAGGAACAGCAGGTCCTTGCCTCGGATGAGTTCCGTGACGGGGATCTGCTTCATCTTGGCGATCCTGTCCCGGGCCTGCTGATTGGCCGGCATGAAGGACCTGGACCAGGTGGGGGTGTACTTGATGAATGCCCGCGCGAAATGGAGGCCGCTCTGGTTGGCGTAGCCGATGGCGTGGGGCGTGCCGGAATCGGGCACCCCGCCCACGTAATCGATCTGATCCATCACGTCCGGGCAGGAGTTCCTGTCGTTCTCCGCCATGATGGCGCCGTTGCGGTAGCGCATGGCTTCCACGTTGACGCCCTCATAGGTGGAGGAGGGATAGCCGTAATAGCTCCACAGGAAGGCGCAGATCCTTTTGCGGTCACCGGGCGGGGACAGCTGCGTCACGCCCTCCGGCGTGATCTCCACGATCTCCCCCGGGCCCAGGCTCCTTTCGTCCTCGAAGCCCAGTTTCTGATAGGCGAAGGGCTCGAAGGATACGGCGTATCCGTCCTCCCGCCGCCCCAGCTCAATGGGCAGGCGGCCCAGACGGTCCCGGGCCGCGATCAGATGCCCGTTATCGCACAGCACCAGGATGGAGGCCGTGCCGTCGATCACCTCATTGGCGAAACGGATGCCCTCGGCGAAGCTGTCCTTCTGATTGATCAGGGCGGACACCAGATCGATATTGTTGACCCGGCCGCCGGTCATCGTTTCGAAAAAGCACCCCGTCTGGCTCAGGTATTTATCGATCAGCTCCTCGGAATTGTTGATGATCCCCACCATGGCCAGGGCGTACGCGCCCAGGCGGGAGCGGACCAGGAGGGGCTGGGGGTCGGTGTCGCTGATGCAGCCGATGGCGCTGCAGCCGCGCATCTCCTCCAATACGTGCTCGAACTTGGTGCGGAAGGGCGCGTTCTCGATATTGTGGATCTGCCGCTGCAGGCCGATCCCGGGATCATACGCCGCCAGGCCGCCCCTGCGGGTGCCCAGATGCGTATGATAATCCACCCCGAAAAACACGTCCGCCAGGCAGTCGCGCCTGGACGTGATGCCAAAGAAACCACCCACGACCGGGTATCCTCCTTAACGAATGATGGATCAGGCGAAGAACAGTTTCGACAAGGTCATCGGATCCACGTACTGGCCGTCCTTGTACACGCGCATATTGCCCGAGGCGATCTCGTCGATCAGCATCACGCTGCCGTCCGCGTCATAGCCGAACTCGAATTTGATGTCGTACAGGTCCATGCCCCGCGCGGTCATCTCATCCGCCACGATCTTCGTGATCCGCTGGGTCATCTCCTTGATGCTGTCGTACTGCTCCGCGGTCATGACGCCCAGCACGATGAGGCCGTCCTTGGTCACCAGGGGATCGCCCTTCGCGTCGTCCTTGAAGGTCATCTCCACATAGGCGGGCAGGTCGGCGCCGGTCTTGATGTAGTCGCCGTAGCGGCGGATGAAGCTGCCCACCGCCTTGTAGCGGCAGATCACTTCCAGGCCGTGGCCGAAGACCTTCGCGGGCAGCACTTCCATGGTGGTGTTCTTCAGGTCCGCGCTCACGTAATGGGTCCTGATGCCGGCGGCGTTGATCTTCTCGAAGAAATAGATGCTCATGCGCAGGTTCACATCGCCCACGCCCTCGATGGTCAGGCCGATGGAGTTCTCACCGGGATCGAACACGCCGTCCTTGCCGGTGCAGTCATCCTTGAATTTGAGCAGGTAATGGCCGTTGTCCAGTGCGTAAACATTCTTGGTCTTTCCGGTGTACACGAGCTTGTTTTCCATTTTGATGCACTCCTTTTCTTGATCGTTGCGGTCGTATCGTGAATGCAGTTACAGCTTTTCCAGGATGGCGGCATCCTTTTTGAGCACCGCCTCGGCGTCGGTCCGGCGCTTTTCGTCCAGCTTCGCGGCCAGGTCCCTATCCCCGAGGGCGAGGATCTCGACGGCCAGCAGCGCCGCGTTGGCCCCGCCGTTCACCGCCACCGCGGCCACCGGGATGCCCGTGGGCATCTGCACCGTGGACAAAAGCGCGTCCAGCCCGTCCATCACCGGCCCCTGGCAGGGGATCCCGATCACGGGCAGGGTGGTGTTGGCGGCGATGGCGCCGGCCAGGTGGGCGGCCATGCCCGCCGCGGCGATCAGCACGCCGAAGCCCCTCTCCCGGGCCCGTAAAGCAAAATCCCGCGCCTCCGCCGGGGTGCGGTGCGCGGAATATACGTGGACCTCGAAGGGGACATCGAAAGCCTTCAGGATATCCGTAGCTTTCCGGATGACGGGCAGGTCACTGTCGCTGCCCATGATGACGCCTACCTTCAGCATGGCGGTACCTCCTTAGCATGCCCGTTCTGCCGGGCATAGGGAGCATACCATCTGTAT
>CACZOZ010000252.1:0-3179 GCA_902782865.1 uncultured Eubacteriales bacterium | reverse complement strand
TTATATCGCTTTCGCCTCGGTTTTGACGGCGGCCCCCGCGCCGGCCGCGGCCGCGAATGCCCCCGCGGCGGACACGGCGCAGGACAGTGCCACCCTCGGGCACGCCGTAAAAAAAGGCCTGAGAGCGGAAGCCGCCCGCAGGGCCGCGGAGGCCCTTGAGGCCGGCACCGACGGCATGGCGCTGATCCGGGACGAGATCATCCCGGCCCTCAATGAGGTCGGGAAGGGATTCGAGGCAAAGACCCTCTACCTGCCCCAGCTGCTCATGAGCGCCGAGGCCGCCGAAGCCGCCTTCGGGATCATCCGGGAGAGGACGAAAACAGGCGGCGCTCAGAACGGCCCGCGCATGGTGCTGGCGACAGTGCGGGGCGACGTGCACGACATCGGAAAAAATATCGTGCGCCTGCTGATGGAGAACTACGGCTACCGGGTCACGGATCTGGGAAAAGACGTGCCGCCGGAAAAGATCCTCGACGCCGTCACGCGCCTTGACGCGCCCCTCCTGGGCCTGAGCGCCCTGATGACCACCACCGTGCCCGCCATGGAGGAAACGATCCGCCTGGTCCACGAAAAAGCGCCCCGATGCAGGATCATCGTGGGCGGCGCCGTGCTGACGGAAAGCTGGGCGCAGTCCATCGGCGCGGACGGCTATGCCCGCGACGCCATGGCGGCGGTGCGCCTGGCGGAAAAATGGATGAAACAGCAGAACTGAATGACCGTTCTTTTTCGCTCCTGTCAGGTTTCTGTCTATAACCCTTCCCCTGACTTTTAAGTGAAGGGACGATAAAACAAGTCCGCGGGGCGTATGCCCCGCGGACTTATAAAGTATACCCAAACGCGGTTTACTCGGTGACCCTCTCGATCTTGGCGTCCTCGACGTTCTTCTTGACGGATTCGATGCCGTTGACGCAGCTCTTCATGGCCTTATAGCCTTCGGAAACGCCGATGATCTGGCCGTTGGTGGCCTTGAGACGGAAACGGATCTCGCCGGCCTTGTCCAGGTAGATCTCGAACTTGGGGCATTTGAGCTTTTCGATGTTCTCGACCGTCTGATCCTCCACGGGGGCCGCGGGGGCGTTCTTCTGCACGCTGGCCACGCCCTTCATGCAGCTGCGCTCGGTGGTATAGACTTCGCTGGTCAGGATCACTTCGCCGTTGGTGGCTTTCAGGTCGAACTTAACGCCGGTCTTGGTATTTTTTACCACAAACTTTCCCATATGATCTCCTCCTTATTGAACATGGATACCTGTTGGTATCATTATAGCCGTTTCATGTCCCGTTAGCAAGACCCAATTTGAGTTCCGGTCCGCTCAAGATCAGTTGACGATGGAAATATGCAGGTCATCCCCCAGGAGGACGCATTCGGCGCCGCAGTGATCCAGGACCGCCGTCGACAGGAACAGTGTATCCTCCACGCACAGGGCCCTGAAGCCCGGCAGGCTGTCCACGAAATCGCCGTCCACTGTCAGGGAGCGCACCTGCCCGTCCGCGTACTGGGCATGGATCTGATGCCCGTTCAGGCTGACCTCGATGTACTCATGCCCGTCCCCGCCGTAAACGAGGCCCGCCGCGTCGGCCAGGTCCCGGAGAGAGACGAGGATCGCGCTCCCGTCATACGTGCACCAGGAGATACTGCTGGGCACATCGTTGATCACGACGGCCCCGCCGACGATCAGCTGCGCGGGCTCGTCCATGGGCACCGCCGTGGCCATCGGCACCTCAGTCGGCTCTTCCGTCGGCTCTTCAGTCGGCTCTTCCGTCGGTTCCTCCGTGGGCTCCTCCGTGGGCTCCTCAGCCGGTTCTTCAGTCGGCTCCTCGGTCGGTTCCTCTGTCGGCTCTTCCGTCGGTTCCTCCGCGGGTTCCTCGGTCGGTCCTTCTGTCGGTCCCTCCGCGGGCTCTTCAGTCGGCTCTTCAGTCGGTTCCGGGGTGGGACCGTCCACGATGGGCACCGCCGTGGCCATCGGCTCCTCCGCGGGCTCCTCAGTGATGATGACGGGAGCCTCGGTGGGGATCAGGGTGGGAGCGGCCGTAGGCACCAGCGTGGGCGCCGCGGTGGCCGGGCTGTGATAAATGAACGTGACGGACGCGGGGTCCGCGCTGCCGCCGGATACCGTCACCGGGACGCTGTCCCGGGAGGCCAGTTCATACCCGGCAGGCACCATGCCGGCCTGGGCGTAGACCACACCGGAGGCATACAGGCTCACGGCGGCGCTGGACAGCAGCCTGCCGTCCTCATCCACATAGAACACATTGACCTTGGCCGCGGCAGGAGTGGACGCGGGCTCCCGGGTGGGCGCCAGGGTCGGCGCCGCGGCAGCCTGTGCGCAGTGGAAGATCACCGAGGCGGGCTCTGCCGCCCCGCCGGTCACATTGACCCACACGGTGGTGGTGCCGGTCAGGGCGTAGCCCGCGGGCAGAGCGTCCGCCTGGGCGTAGACCGTCGCCGAAGCGCGCAGGATCACCTGCCGCTGGGCCACGATGTTATTGTCCTGATCCAGGTACGTGACCGTGACCGTCGCCTGTGGCACGGCAGTGACCGCCGAGGGCACCGGCGAGGCTGTGGTGACGATACCGTCAAAAAGGAGACGCTGAGTCACCGGCCCGGCGATGCCGTCCGCCTTAAGGCCGTTGGCGGTCTGGAAGGCTTCCACGGCCTTGCGGGTGTTCCTGCCGTAGGCGCCGTCCACAGTGTCCGTGTAGTATCCCTTCGCTTTCAGGGCCTCCTGCAGGCGGCGGACCGCCTCTCCCCTGTCCCCGGAATAGAGCGTGGTGTAGGCCGTATCGGGCACCGGAGTGGCCGTGGGCACAGGCGCGGCGGTGGCCGTGACCGTGACCTTTGGGGACGGGATGGAGCCCGCAGGAGCGGGCGTGACCGCCGGGTCCGCCTGGACCGCCGAGGTCAGCAGGATGGTCATATACACGAGCATGGTTTTAAGCAGATCCATAAATTCATCTCCTCAAGATCGTATGCCTTCCCGTATAGAACGGTTCAGGGTGCCGCGACCTTCCCCGCGCGGATGCTGGACACGTCGATAAAGCGGTCGAACTCCGGCAGGATGCCGATCCCGTCCGGATAGTGGGCGGCGAACTGCGGCACCGCGTGGCTGGGGAAAGAGTTCCCCTCGATGAACAGGGGGCCCGAAGGGGTGACGGCCACGTCCCAGGCCACGAAACGCACC
>CACZOZ010000251.1:0-2850 GCA_902782865.1 uncultured Eubacteriales bacterium | reverse complement strand
TAGATCACCTCCGCGTCCGCCGTCTCGGCGGTCATTTCCTTTTCGGAGGACAGGAAACAGACCTTTTCACCCCCGGCGGCCTTCAGGATCATATCCCGGTGGGCCTCCTCCAGCGCGGTGCCGATCACAACGATCTTCATATCCGTTCCTCTCCTTCCGGCTCAGCGGCGGCCGCGGGTCAGTTGGGGCACAGCAGGTGCTTGATCTCAAAGCCCTTGGCCAGGTTGCCCGATATCTTGAGCTGCCCCCTCATGAACAGCCTGCCGATGGAGCTTTTGCCCTCCGCCAGGCGCATCAGGTGACGATAGTCGCAGGAGATGCGCGCGTCGGGAGCTTCACAGGTGCCGGGAGACACCCTGAATTCCTCGGGCGTGAACAGCACGTTCAGGTGCCCGGCGCCCGGGCCCACGATCTCGATCTCCACCAGCCTCCGGAAACCCTCCTGGATCTTGTCCGCGTGGATCTCCCGGTTCATTTTGTCGATCTTCTCATAGGCCGCCTTCAGGTCCTCAAAGGCCTTTTCGAAAGTGAGCTCCCCGGAAGCCGGCGGCTCGCTGATCTCGGCGTACATCTGCAGGTATTTCTCCGCGCTCTTGTTCCAGGAGAAATCCTTGGTCATGCACCGTTCACGCAGGACAGCGAAGGTGTCCGGATCTCCCAGATAGGTCCTCACGGCGTGGAGCACCGCCAGGTACAGATCCTGGGCCGAATAATCGGAGAAGGAGAAGCCGTCCCCCAGCCCGTCGAAGGAGGAGTAGGGCCGCACCGAATCCTTCAGGCCGCCGGTCTCCCGCACGATGGGCACGGTGCCGTAGCGCATGGCCATCATCTGGGACAATCCGCAGGGCTCGAACCTGGAGGGCATCAGGTAGAAATCCGCCCCGGCGAACACCAGGCTGGCGGTGTCATCGTTGTATTTGTCGGAAAAGCCCATCTGATCCGGCCATTTCTCATGGGCCTCCCGGAACAGATTGGTGTAGTAGGGATCTCCCTGGCCGAACACCACCAGCTGGACGCCCATGTCCATGAGCCCGGGCAGCACCTGGGCGATCAGGTCGAAGCCCTTCTGCTCGGTCAGGCGCGCCACCACGGCCACCAGGGGCCAGTCGGGCTCCTCGGTGAGGCCGAAACGCTTCTGCACCTCCGCCTTGCACACAGCCTTGCCGCTCATGTCCCCCGGGGTGAAGGCCGCGGGCAGCCGCTTGTCCAGGGCGGGATCGTACAGGGCCATATCGATGCCGTTGAGGATGCCGTACATCTTGCCGCTCACCAGGTGGGTCACTCCCTGCAGGCCGCTGCCGTACCGGGAATGGTGCAGCTCCCTGGCGTAGGTGGGGGACACGGTGGACACGGCGTTGGCCATCATCATGGCGCCCTTCATCAGGTTCACGTCCTGCCTCCCCTGGTACACGTATCCCAGGCCGCCGTCATACCAGCCCCAGGGCAGACCGAAGGTATCGTTCAGCTCGTTGGCGCCGAACTGGCCCTGGTAGGCGATATTGTGGATGGTGTACACGGTGCGGATGGACCTCAGGTCCTCCCGGAGCACCTGGTCGTTCTTCAGGTAGATCACCGCCAGGGCGGTCTCCCAGTCGTTGCAGTGGAGGATCTCCGGCACGAAGTCCAGATGGAACAGGGACTCGATCACGGCCCGGCAGAACCAGGCGAAGCGCTTTTTGTCGTCATCGTAGCCGTACAGCCGCGGCCGGTCGAAGAACGCGTCGTTTTCCGTGAACCAGATCGTCACGCCGCTCTTTTCCGCGCGGTACAGCCCGCAGGCGGAGGTCTCCCCGTTCAATGTCACATCGAACTGACCCGCCTTCACGAGCTGATCGCCGAATTTCTCCCGCACACACTGATACAGCGGGGTGATCACGGCGATCTCCTGGCCCGCCGCCTTCAGGGCAGGGGGCAGGGAATAGGCCACGTCGGCCAGACCGCCGGACTTGGAAAAAGGCGCGCACTCACTGGTCACAAACAGGATCTTCATGTCAGCAGCTCCCCTCACAGTATTTTCTCTCAGTCGTTCCGGGCCTCACGGGACCGCGCGGGCTCCCCGATCGGCGGCTCTGCCCTCTATCATACCATATAATCGGCTGAACTTAAAGCCGTGCCGGTGAAATGTTTTCACTTTCGGCCCGTCACAGACTGTTGATCATGTCGTAAAGCGCGTAATTGAATTCCCGGTGGGCACGCAGGGCCTTGATCATGGGCATGTGGAAGACGCGGCCGTCCTTCAGGCCCACCGCCTCACATTTCGCGCCGCTGACAAGCAGATCCACGGCCATGCTGCCGGCCTCGAAAGCGAAGGCGCGGTCCCGCGCCGTGGGCCGGCGGCCCCTCTGGGCATAGCCCACCACGGTGGCGCGCACTTCCGCGCCGCACTTGTATTTGAGCACGCGGGCCAGGAGCTCCGCGGTCATGGGCTCGCCCTCGTACACGTGCTCACCGCGGGGCTCCAGAAAACCGTAAACATCGAAGGGCTCCATGGAGTCCCGGCAGCCCTCGGCCGCCACCACGGTGGCGCGGGTATTGCCCCGGGCCAGATGGGCGCTCAGCCGATCGGCGACCTCGTCCACGCTCCATGTCACCTCGGGCACCAGCACGATCTCGCTGCCGGTGGAGGCGGCGGTCAGAAGGGCGATATCCCCGCTCTGCCAGCCCATCACCTCCACCACGTGGGGGCGGTCATGGGAACGGGAGGTGGCCCGGATGGCGCTGACCACATCGGCGCACACGTTCACGGCAGTGTCATAGCCCAGGGTGGCTTCGGTGTAGGCCAGATCGTTGGCGATGGTGCCGGGGATGCCCACGCAGGGGACGCCCGCGTCAGCCAGGCGGCAGGCTTTG
>CACZOZ010000250.1:0-3790 GCA_902782865.1 uncultured Eubacteriales bacterium | reverse complement strand
TTTTCATCGGATATGAAGGTGTCGCCTTCCATGTTGCCCAGCTGCTTGGTGCCGGATATCCGGCCCACATGAGCGTAGGCGTCCAGATAGACAGCGACCACACAGTCGCCGCCGCCGGGCTGTTCGCCGACGATCTCGGCCAGGCCGTTCTGCTGAGCGAAATACGGGAGAGCGTTCCCGCAGGAGTAGGACGCGCCGGTGGTCATGATGTAGAAATTATACTGTCCGCCGTAGCCGTCGTTGTCGTCGAATTTGCCGTCCAGGTTCGTGTCCACATGGTAGTACTCGGTGCGGAATTCGCCGTTCACCAGATCCCTGTAGGTGATCTTCACCTCACCGTCCGGGCTCAGGAATCCCAGGGTGGCGACCAGGGCAGCCGCGGAACCGCCGCCGTTGCTGCTCAGGTCGATGACCACGTTTTTGACATTCCCGTCGTTCCCGATCTTGTCGAACGCGGACCAGAACAGCGCGAAGGTGCTGGAACCGGTGTCCTCTTTGGTGGGCAGTTTGGTATAGAAGCTCTGCGCCCTTCTCAGGTCCTCCTTGAAACCATCGAAGTAGATCACGGCGGTATCTCCCACGATATCCACGCGCTCGCTGCCGTAACCGAGGGGCTTGAGGTGCTGCATGCGCATCATCTGCTCCATGAGACCGGTCACATCCGGGCCGAACTTATCGCTGAAGTCTGTACTTTCGCTGCTGGGGAAGAGACTCATGACCAACTCCAAGAGAGCGTTCAGGATATCATGGAGATCCTCGAGGGTCTCGAACCCGAAGATGCTCAGGATGCTTTGGACCAGGTCCGCCTTCTGGATCGCGCCCTCCGAGTCGATGATGGAGTGGGTCAGGACATTGCCGTCGTGTCCGCTGTCGAAAATGAAGGTGAACAACTGGGCCAGCGGCTCCACGTCATCCTTGGTGTCGGTGGACATCAGGGCTTCCTTCAGGCCTAACTGCTCGATGAAGCTGTCGAAATCCTTGATGCCTTTCTCTTCCTTGTGGCCGTAGGTGATGTCCAGCAGCATGCACAGGGCGGCGTAGTTGTATTTCGCATAAGCCTCGCTGAGCTCACTGCGGTCGGCGAAACTGCCGCTGTACCACATGTTCGCGTACGGGTTCGGGGCCAGGGTATACTGTTTCGAGCCGTAGATGCTCTCGATGGAATTGACGATGTCGAAATAGTCGTTCCCGTTGTAGGCCAGGATGGCTCTCATGGCAGGCGCCGCGAGGACTGCCTGAGCGATCGCGAAAGGCATGAGCACGTCCTCGTTAAAGCGGACCATTTCCATACCGTAGTCCTTCAGGGATACGGTGAAGCCGTGCGCCTCGGTCTGCCAGGACTCATTCTTCGCGGACGGCCGGATGGCGAGGAACTCTTCCTTCTCGACGATCCCGTTGGAAAGGGCGTTCTTGGCGTTGGGGCCGATGAAGTGGTTCCAGTCCGCGCAGCTGACCGTCTGCTCCTTCGGGTCCAGGCACACGTCCGTTTCGTGGCGGGTGATCACGAGCTTGTCCCCGTCCCAGGCAAAAACGCAGCCGGGATGGTAGGCGTCCGTAAAGAGGAGGGAGACATACTCCTTCACGGAGATCCAGGGCACGTCTTCCTGTTCCTTGAACACCCAGGTGGTCAGGGTGTCCGTGCTGTCCAGGGTGTCAAGATACACATGGGCTTCTTTGCATTCCGCGACGGTCATGCCGCCGATCTTCTCCGGGGCTCCTTCCGCCAGGGAGAGGGGCGTTAGGCAGCACAGGCTGACGAGTACCATCACGGCCGCCAGCAGGCGCTTGCAGCGGGTCTTCAGTGAGGATCTGTTATCGTTTCGCATATTATTACCTCCGGTCCTGTTCATGTTTTTGATGATGCTCCCGGGTGTTTCCCCGGTGACGAAACAAGGATATCATAACTCCTGTCACAAAAGTGTCACAGTATCCCGCTTTTTCTTTGGGAGGCTCAGGGCTTGACCCGCGGCCGGAGCACATGGGCGGGGAATGCCGGTGAGCGGCCCCCGATGCGCTCGGAGAAAAAGGAGGAGGCCCGACAGAGCGGCCAAGAGACAAAAAAACAGGGACGGCGGTAAGCATCCGCCTGTCCCCGCTTCGCCGCGCGGCAGCCGATCTATTTCGTGGGGTCGTCCCCTTCCCGGTAGGGCACCACCGCGGAGGGGACCACCTCGGAAGCCGGATCGGCGTGCACGTGCTGGTCATCGAAGAAAATATGGGCGCCGAACCGGTTCAGCACGTCCTTTTTGGATACACCGCCCAGGAAAAACGCCTCATCCACCCGCACGTGCCACTGCCGCAGGGTCTTGATGGCCCGCTCATGGGCCGGGGCCTTTCGGGAAGTGACCAGCGCCGTGCGGATCGGAGCCTTGTCCCGGTCGGGGAACATGGCCTGGATATTGGACAGGGCCATCAGGAAATTGGCGAAGGGGCCCTTGGGCAGGGGATCGTCCGCGTATTTCCGCTCGTGCTCCTGGAAAGCGTCGATGCCGTCGTGCCGGTAGATCTTCTCGGCTTCGGCGCCGAAGAGCACCGCGTCGCCGTCGAAGGCGATGCGGATCTGGTCCACCGGACGCCCCTGCTCCGTGTGATGCCCGCCGGAGAGGAGCATGCCCGCGGCCACGCCGACATCCACTGCCTCCTGTACGTCCGGGGAGTAGGCCGACAGGAAAAGATCCGTCTTAAAGGAGGTCAGGTAGGGCGCCACCGGCGCGCCTCCGGACAGGACGGCCCGTGTGATGTCCAGGCCGTAATGCTCGATGGAATTGAAGATCCTCAGGCTGGTGTCCGGGCTGTTGCGGGACACGAAGATCACTTCCACCAGGTGACGGCCGCTCTGCGCCTCGTTGAGCCGCAGGAATGCCTTCACCAGTTCGAATCCGGCGCCGGGGCGCAGGATGTTCTTTTCATTGGCGACCTGATACTCCGTATAGGCCTCCAGGCCCCGGGTCTCGTAGATGTGGTTCTCCTCCTCCAGGTCGAACAGGGCCCGGGAGGAGATACCGATCACCAGGGGCTGCGTGAGATCGTAAAACATGGCTGCCTCCTGAACAGAAGGGTCGTCAGGATCGGGGTTCCTGATGGATTATACCATGTTCCTGCGTTTGCAGGAAGGGGCATTCTGCGTCCGGCCGCACCGCAAAAAAAGGCACGGGATGCGTTTCCCGTGCCAGGACCTGTATCTCGGATCAATTATCCGGTGTGTCCCGTTACACCCTGGCCGCATAGGCTTTCATCACGCAGCAAGTCATGCCGGTGACGGAGTCGACGGCCTTGTACCGGTCAAGGGTCTCGCCGATCACGGTGAGGAGACGGCCGTCCTTGAGGGTGGCGATCCGGGAGGCTCCGGTGCCGGGGACGGTGCGGAAGTTCACCCAGCCGGTGGCGGGGCTGGTGGGACGGGCTGCGATCACGAAGGAAGCGACGGGATGGTAATGGTTCATCTGGCGCTCGATCTTTTTCACAGATCCCCGAGCATCATGGCGATGATCTCCTCATTGGTCTGGCGCATGCCCTCGCGCCCCAGGCGGCCCACGTTGGCCACGTTCCTGTCCACGCCTTTCACGGTCAGGCCCTCGCCGGCGTGGAACTGCTGGCCGTTTCTATACATCTGATAGCCGAAAATGCCCGCTTCCACGGCCTGGGAGATCTTGGCCGCGCAGGATGGCTTGGCTCCGTCACACACCATGCCGGGCAGGATGGCCAGGGCGTTGGCCACGGTGTGAGCCACGGTCTTCAGGTCCGCTCCCATCAGGAAGGCGATGCCGGCTCCGGCGCCCACCCCGGCGCA
>CACZOZ010000249.1:0-2807 GCA_902782865.1 uncultured Eubacteriales bacterium | reverse complement strand
TAGGTGTAGGTGATATCCGGCAGCCGGATGGGCCTGTCCGGCCCGGCGAAGGCCAGCAGGCTGAGGAACAGCACCTGGTCCAGCCCGTTGGCCGCCAGCACGCATTCCCCGGGCAGGCCGTTGACCCGGCCGATGGCTTCCCTTAAGAGCGTGCAGTCCGGGTCCGCGTAGCGGTTGAGCCCCCGGGCCGCGTCACGCACCGCTTCTTCCACCTGCTCAAGGGGCGGATAGGGGGATTCGTTGAAATTGAGCCGCAGCTGATAAGCGTCGGTCCTCTCCCCCGGCACATAGGGCGTCAGCCCCCTCAGACGCCCCGCCAGATAGCGGCTCACTTTCGGCCTCCCCGGATCAGAGCCGCCCGGGCGTGGGCTTCCAGCCCTTCCGCCCTGGCGAACACGCCGATATCCTCCGCCACCTGATCCAGCGCTTCCGCTGTGTAACAGGTGAACTGGATCTTTTTCACGAAATCATCCACCCCCAGGGCGCTGGAGAACCGGGCCGTCCCGCCGGTGGGCAGGATGTGGTTCGGGCCCGCCAGATAGTCCCCCAGGGACTCGGGGCAGTACCGGCCCATGAAGACCGAACCCGCGTTTTTCACCAGGGGCAGCAGTTTCTCCGGCTCCGCCACGCACAGTTCCAGGTGCTCCGGCGCCAGGTCATTGGCCGCTTCCACCGCCTCGGCGAGATCTTCCGTAACGATGATCCGGCCGTTGTTCTCCAAAGATGCCCGGGCGATCGCTTCCCGGGGCAGCACCTTCAGCTGGCGTTCCAGCTCTTTTTCCACCGCCAGGGCATGATCCATGGAGGTGGTCACCAGCACCGCCGAGGCCATTTTGTCGTGCTCCGCCTGGCTGAGAAGATCCGCCGCCACCCATTCGGGATCGCTCTCCCCGTCGGAGAGCACCAGGATCTCACTGGGGCCGGCGATCATGTCGATGGCCACCCGGCCGAACACCTGGCGCTTGGCCTCCGCCACATAGGCGTTACCGGGGCCCACGATCTTGTCCACCCGGGGGATCGAACCCGTACCGTAGGCCAGAGCCGCGATGGCCTGGGCGCCGCCGCAGCGGTACACCCTGTCCACACCCGCCATCCGGGCCGCAGCCAGGATGGGAGCGGCGATCCGGCCGTCACGGCCCGGGGGCGACACCATGGCTATGAAGGAACAGCCCGCGATCTTCGCCGGGATGGCGTTCATGAACACGGAGGAAGGATAGGCAGCGGTGCCGCCGGGGATGTACAGGCCCACCCGCTCGATGGGCGTGACGATCTGGCCGGTAAAGGAGCCGAACTTCCCCGGGAGGGTGAATCCGGCGCGCTTCTGGGCCGTGTGATAGGCCCGGATATTCTCCGCCGCTTTTTCCATCGCGGCTCTGAGCTTCGGGTCCAGTTTATCCGCCGCCTCGTCGATCTCCCGGGCGGGCACCTCCGGGGTCTGAAGATCCGCCCCGTCGAAGCGCCTGGTATAACGGAGGACAGCCTCATCCCCGTTTTCCATCACGTCACTGAGGATGCCGGCCACCGTGCCGCTCACGTCCGCGGAAGCGGTGTACCGGTTAAAAAGGCTCTTTCGGTCGATATCGGAAAGTCTCTCGATCTTCATGTCTCTATCCCTTCCTGCAGGGCCCGGCACATGGCCAGGATCTCCTGCTCCTTGAACTTCATGGACGCCTTGTTGGCGATAAAGCGGGCGCTGACGGGAAGCACCGTTTCCAGAACGGCGAGACCGTTTTCCTTAAGTGTGGTCCCCGTCTCCACGATGTCCACGATCACGTCCGCCAGGTCGACCAGCGGCGCCAGCTCGATGGAACCGTTCAGCTTGATCAGCTCGATCTGCCGCCCCCGTCCGGAGTAGTACCGCCTCGTGATCCGGGGATACTTGGTGGCTACCCGGAGGGGGCGTACGTGATCGTCCCTGAAATCGGGCCGGCCCGCCACGCACATGCGGCACACGCCCATCTTAAGATCCGCCATCTCGTACACGTCCGGTTCCGTTTCCAGGAGCACGTCCCGGCCCACGATGCCGGCATCCGCCGCGCCCCGTTCCACATAGACCGCCACATCCGACGGCTTGACCAGGTAGTACCTGACGGCGGCCTCCGGATTTTCCAGGATCAGCCGCCTATCCTCCCCCGGGCCGCCGGGACAGGAATATCCGCTTCGCGCCAGGGTCCTGTAGACCTGATCCCCCAGGCGTCCCTTGGGCAGGGCCACGTTCAGCCACTTCATTTCCCGACTCCCCCTTCCGCGCGGTTCAGGGCCATCTCGGCGAGGGTGGCGCCCTCCGGTTTTCCCGGAGCCGCGAAAGGAAGGCTTTCCTCCGGGAAGAGCCGGCTGAGCTGGTCCAGATATACCGCGAAACCCACAGCGGACCCGGACTTGCCCATACGCCTAAGCACGGGATCATACCGCCCGCCGGACAGCACCGAAACGAAGACCCCTTCCACAAAGCCCGAAAACGCCAGCCCGTTATAATAGCTCATGTCGTTGACCACGGAAAAATCCAGGCACACGCTTTTAAGGCCCAGAGCTTCCGCCGCCAGGCCCATCTGCTTGAGAGCGGCGAGTTTTTCAAGGCAGGGAGCGGGCAGGGGCAGGGCCATGGCCCGCTCCGCCGCCTCACTCAAGGGACCGGACAGGGCCATCAGGGCGGTCACCTGATCCCTGAACGCGGCGGACACACTGAGGCGGCCGCACTCCTCCAGGACACCGTGCCGGTTCTTGGCACCGATCAGCGGGAGCAGATCCCTGCCCGCGTCCTCCGGGAGGCCCTCCGCCTTCATGAGTTCCGAGAGGATCCCCTGGTC
>CACZOZ010000248.1:0-5432 GCA_902782865.1 uncultured Eubacteriales bacterium | reverse complement strand
GCCGTCCTCGTCCGCGTCCCCCAGGGCCACATAACGGATGTGGGCCCCCAGATGGGTGATGGTGGTCTCCGGGGTCTCCCCCGCGGCAAAGAAAGTCTCCCGCGTGTTCCAGGCCGCCGCCACATGGGCGGACAGGAAGCGGTTGATGAGCCCCGGGATGAGGGACGTGTCGCACAGGCTGCCGGCGGTCTCGATGAGCACGGTCACCCGGCGCTCCTCCGCCAGGCGCACCGCCGGGGACAGGAAATAATAGATATCGTCCGGCGTCATGCCCTCAAAGCGCAGGATCACGTAAGGCACCCCCGCGGCGGAGGCGCTCTCCACCAAGCTCAGGGCCCCCTCCGGGTCCGTCTCGTTGGTCACGGCCCCCGAAGTCACCGCCGTCACGGTGAGATGCCGGTTCACCAGCTTCCGGCGGGACGCGGCCGAAACGCCGGGGCGGAACAGGCTGTCGGCGTGGAGGCGCTTTTCATTCAGGGGGTCGTGGATCTCAAAGCCGTCGAAGCCGTAGGCCACGGCGGTCTCGCACCAGTTCAGGAACGATCTTCCCGGCACGTCCCGGGTAGAGAATACCAGCTTCATATCATCCGTCCGGCGCCGTATCCCAGGCGCCCTCCCCTTTCAAATCCCTTGTCAGTTCCCCTCGTAGACGATCTTGTTGAGGGCGTTGATGTAGGCCCGGATGCAGGCGCCGATGATGTCCGGCGAGATGCCCGTGCCGGCGTAGAGCCTGCCCCCGTCCCGCAGGCGTATCACGGAGCTGCCCAGGGCTTCCCGGCCCTCGGTGATGGCCTGGATGCGGAACTCGTCCAGCTCATAGTGGCAGCCCACCACATTCTCGATGGCCTTGAAGGCCGCGTCGATGGGGCCGTCCCCGCTGCTGACCCCCAGGAGGGTCTCCTCCTCCCGCCTCAAAGTCACCTGCGCCATGGCCGTCACGCTGCTGCCGGAGGACACCATGTAGCTGACCACATGGTAGCTGGAGGGCACCTGCATGCTGGCCGCGGCGATCAGGGCGTCCAGCTCCCGGGCGCCGATGGAGTCCTTGGTGACCATGATGCGGCGGAACTCCTCCTCCACCCGGCCCAGGTCCTCCTCGCTCAGGGTATATCCCAGCTTCCGCGCGCCATTCTTCAGGTCCGTCAGGGTGGCGGCCTGGTCCAGATAGACGCTGTCGTCCTCCTGGTACAGGGCGGTCTCCGCGATCCTCGGATCGGTCAGGCCCTCCACCATCTGCGCGAAGCGCTTCTCATCCAGGGCGGTCCTTAAGCCCAGCTCCTCGCCCTTCCTGGCCAGCACCTCGCACAGCGTGAGGGGGCTCAGGGCCCCGTCCTTAAGGGCGGTCTTCACGCCGTCCGCCCCGGCCCTTAAAGCTTCCAGGGCGCAGGCGGCCGCCATGTGCATACCGTCGCTGACGGACGCGATGAGGCTGAGCCCGGGCCGCTTCACGCGGCGCACCCAGTCCGCCCAGTCCCCGGGCAAAAGGGTGCCGGCGTCGTCGCACAGCGTCACGGTGCCGCACCCGGCCCCCGCCGCCGCGTCGATCGCCCGTGTCAGAAAGCTCTCCTCGGCGCGGCTGGCGTCCAGCGCCGTCCACTCCACGTCATCGCACAGGGCTTTCGCGGCCTTCACGGTGTCCGCGATCAGGGCAAGCATGCCGTCCTCTTTAAGGTGGCTCACATACTCCATCTGCACCGTGGACGCGGGCAGCACCACCCGCAAACGGGGATGCTTCGCCTTTTTGACGCACTCGAAGGCCGCCGCGGCCTCATCGGGCGACGAAACGGGCACGGACAGGGGCATGTCCCCCGCCAGATCGGCGAAGGTCTCGCCGATGATGGCGCCGTCCTGCCTACCATGCAGGGCGTCCAGGTCCATCGCGCTGATGCCGGCGCCGCGCAGTTCCTCCACCAGACGGGCCTGCTCCCGGAAGGAGGGATGCCGCCCGCCGGGCCGGTAGCTCGTTTCGATCGAAGTATCCGTGATGATGACTGTCCTCATAGCCGCCTCCTCAAATTGACCGCCGCGCCTGAAACAAAACATCCCGCGGCATATTATCCTGCCGCGGGGTGATCATATCGGTATGACCACGGTACCACCCGTGTTGCCTTGTTTGAAGGCCTCTCATTCGCCATGGATCACGGCATGACCCGGGCTCCCTTACTGTATCCGTTCGGGGAGCCTGCTCCGGCAGGAGACCGCCCGCAGTTCCCCCGCCGCCTCGCACCGCCCGGCGGCTCTCTTGAGGGGGATCGTCTGAGGGCGTAGTGCCATCGACGCATTGGGTGAAGTATAACAATCCCGCAAAATCTTGTCAACCGTTTCCCCGTGCCGAAATTGTGCTTTTTTTGCTCCTCAGATCTACCGTCCTTCGCGCGATATTTATTGCGCCGCCCGCCGCGGGCATGATATAATCAACTATCTGTTGACCGGGGGGAGATACCGTGACCGCTGAGGAAGCCCTTCATACGGCCCGCGCGCTGCTTGACGCGCCCACGCCCCTTAAGAGGGACTGCGGCCGCCTGTGCGGCCGGATATGCTGCCGGCCGGACGAGACCGGCAAGGGCGGCATGCTCCTGTTCCCCGGGGAGGAAGCGCTCTACGACCATGATCCGGATTTTGAGGTGACGGGCTGCGATGACATCCCCTCCGGGCGCCTCGTCACCTGTTTGAAGCCCTGCGCCCGGGAGAAAAGGCCCCTGAGCTGCCGGCTGTTCCCCTTATGGCCGGGGGCGGACGGGAAAGCGAAGTCAGACCGCCGGGCCGCGGGCACCTGCCCCCTCTATCCCGGCGGAAGGGAGGCGCTCTCGCCCGATTTCGTCCGCGCGGCGGATGAGGCGGCGGCGATCCTTCTGAAAGTCCCGGAGCACAGAGAATTCCTCGAAGCGGTGGACAAGAGCGTATCCGACGGCCTGAAGGCCCTTGATCTTTGGGAGGTATGACATGACGTTCACTCAGGAGAAGTGTTCCATCGAAAAGATCATGCGCCCCGGCGTGGAGGGCCGCCTGATCCTGGGCGACGGCACCCGGCCGCCCGAGGAATATAAGGGAAAGGTGCAGTGCGTGTACATCGACCCGCCCTTCAACACGGGCAGGACCTTCAACCTGCGTGCCTGCGTGGGCGCCGCGGAGTACGAGAAGGGCATCGGCTCCCTGACCCTGGACGCCTATGAGGACAGGTACCCGGACCGGGAGAGCTACCATCAGCTGCTGGAAAAGCTCGTCATCGCCGCCCGGGACCTGCTCACGGACTCGGGATCCTTCTTCCTTCACCTGGACCAGCGGGAGGCGCCCTACGGCCGCCTGATCGCGGACAGGGTCTTCGGGGAGAACAACTTCGTCAATGAGATCGTGTGGGCCTACCAGAGCGGCGGGCGCAGCATGAAGCGCTTCTCCGCCAAGCACGACACTATCTTGTTTTACCGCCGCAGCCGCGCCCATTTCTTCGACATCACCGGCGCGCCCGTGCCCCGCAGCACCCACCGGCACAACCACATGAAGCGCCAGGTGGACGCCAACGGCCGCAGCTACCGCACCATCCGCAGCGGCGGGAAGACCTACACCTACTATGACGACGACCCGGTCTATCCCGGCGACGTGTGGACCGACGTGAGCCACCTGCAGCAGAAGGATCCCCAGCGCACGGGTTATGACACCCAGAAGCCCGTGAGCCTGTTAAGGCGCATCTTCGCCTGCACCACCCGGCCGGGGGACCTGACCGCGGACCTGTGCTGCGGCAGCGGCACCGCCGCCGTGGCGGCCCTGGGGCTGGAGCGGAACTTCCTGGCCATGGACACATCCCCCCTGGCGGTGGCCGTCAGCCGCAAGCGCCTCACCGAGGCCGCCCTCACCACCCAGTGGCAGTGCGGCGTGCCCGGGGCGGGCATCACCGCCGAGATCATCCCCGGCATCGGCTTCCACGAGATCATCCTCACAGGGTACGATCCCGGGCCCGGCCCCTTAAAGCCCGGGCTGGACAGCGTGGACGCCTGGGCCGTGGGCTTTATACGGGACGGCATGTTCCAGACCCACGACCTGTTCTGCCGCACCCGGCCCGCGCCGGAACTGAACACCTCCCTGCTCCTGCCCCAGCTGAGGGGCAGCGTGGGGATCCTCACGGTGGACGCCATGGGCCGGCCCGCCGTGTGGCGCGTGAGCGAGGAGATCTGACCATGGACTTCACCCTCGCCGGCGGGGCCCGGTATCTTGCCAACGGATCCCTGCGCCTGACGGATAACGGGCAGATGCGCCTGCCCCGGGGCCCGGCCGTGCCCCATCCCGCGCTTTTCCGCCCGCCGGAGGGCTTCTCCCTCTCAAAGCGGGGGGACCCCACGGAAAGCGGCGTGATGACCTTCACCTATACGGGCGCCGTGAGCGGCGCCGATGTCACGATCGAAAGGGAACTGTTCCTGTCGATGTGGGACACGCGCCTGATCTGCCAGCGCCTCACCTTCACCGCGGACAGGGACTGCCGCCTCGGCTTTTGCGCCGGCGTGGATCCCGGCGGGCAGGACGGCTGCCGCCTGCGCGGGGATGAGACGGCCCTGTGCCTGGAACAGGATCTTGATAACGGCTCCGTCGCGGCCGCCGCCGCGCGCTTTCCCTTTCCCGTCCGGGACGACCGGGGGGACGGCAGCGCCGCCTGTTTTATTGATCTTAAGGCCGGGGAGCCGATGTATCTTGACATGGCCGGCGCCGTGGTCACCGGGCCAAAGGCATCGGATCCCGCCCGCGACGCTCTGGAATTGACAAGGCGCGTCCCGGGATGGGACTGGCATTTGAAGACCCACCAAAGGCTCTACGGGGACCTGTTCGGGCGCACCCGGGTGAGCGTGAAGAACGCCCCGGAGATCGGGCGGGCCCTGGACATCGCCCGGTACCGGCTGATATGCCTGGCCCCCGGGGACGATCAAAACGGCATCACGCCCGGCGCGGACGCTTTCGATCCCGGGAAGGAGGATTATTTCCTCTCCGGGGACGGCTTCCCCGCCATGACCTTCTACCTGCTCAACTTGCCCGGGGCGGCGGAAAGGATCCTGAGGTACTGGACCTTATCCGCCCTTGACGCCGGGGAAGGCGCGCCCCTTGACAAGGCCGCGGCGATCTCCGGGGAGCTGACGCGCTGCGCCCTCATCACGGGGGACACGTCCCTCATCCGCGGGGGCGGCGCGGAGCTCATCGGGAAGACCGCCGGAAGGATCTTCGCCAGGTATGCCGAAGCTTCCGCCTCCCCCTTCCCCCGCGCGGGCGCCGTGCTCACCGCCGCGGCGGACCTGAATTCCCGATACGGCACCTGCCCGGAGGATCTCGAGAGCGCCTACCGCGCCCTGGCCGCGTCCTGGGGAAAGGATCCCGAGCCCCGGGGCAGCGCCGAGTCGCCGGAGGACGAGGCCGGGAAACTGTATGACGACCTGGTCACCCGTATCCTCGGC